>JAJZZT010000567.1 GCA_021797415.1 Bacillota bacterium | reverse complement strand
GATCGCGTGCTCCGATCCATTTGTGCGGCCGGAGCACCTCATCCTGGAGGGGTTCAACGTCCATTCCGGCCTTCCCGGCGGGGCGTCAGGCGCCGAAGAGTAAGAAATCATTGGACTTTTCTGCTTTTTGAACATTTTGAACAGGCTCTTTAGAGAACCTGCACGGACGCTTGCGAAATGCTTGCGCCAGGACAGCCATCAACTAACTGCCTCTGAACCGGTGGCGATTCCGGCCGGTGTGCCCGACAGCGTGCTGCAGGCGTACCTCACGCCCGCCCAGATCAAGACGCTGAACCCGTACAACTACAGTCCGGCCAAGGCGGCGGCGCTCCTGCGTTCCGCCCACTTTACGCAGAAAAGCGGGAAGTGGTACCTGCCCAACGGCAAGCCGTTTACGGTGACGGTGTCTAGCTTGGCGCAGCAGTCCAGTTGGAGTCTGATGGCCAGTGCGGTGGCGAGCGAACTGACGCAATTCGGCATTCCGTCAAAAGTTCAGCTGTGGCCGGTTACCTCGTTAGCCAACAATCTGACAGCCGGGAATTATTCGGTATTTGAGGGATACAACTATTTCTGGCCGTACCAGGTGTGGAATGGATTTGCGGCGCGGTTTCAAAGCTTCGGCAGCGACCTCTCCTACACCGCAACCGGCCAGCCCGTGATCACCGCCGGTCATCCCGGCATGAGCTACCCATGGAAGACCTACGTACCGGGTGTCGGCACGATCAACCCAATCCGGCTCTCCTGGGAGTTTTCCCACACGCCGAGTATCGTCAGGCAAAAGCAGATCGCGTACGACCTGATCAAGTTCATGAACTACAACGCGTGGCCTGGATCACTCATCGCCCAAAATCAATCCTTCTTCTACTCTACCAAGCGGTTTGCCGACTGGCCCATCCATCGTTCGTTCTGGACGTTGGGCGGCGATGGGAGCGGAGAGCAGTTGATCGCGGTCGCCGAGGAACAGGGCTACATCCGCCCGGTGCAGTGACCGGCCGACAGGCAGGCGGGCTTGCCGCGACGTCACAGACCATACTGTTTTTACCTGTTGGGGGGATGGACGATGGAAAAAAGAAATATCTTGTTGATCATGGCGGATCAATTGCGCGCAGACTGGGTGGGAGAAGGAAGCGAGAAGTATGTGGACACTCCCGGCATTCGCCGGCTGGTGTCCCGGGGCATGAGATTTTCCCGGGCGATCTGCAACAGCCCGTTGTGCGCCCCCAGCCGAATCTCCACAGCGGGGGGCGTCTATCCGCATCGTCTCGGCGCATTGGATAATGACGCGAATTTCCCTGTCGACGCTCCCACCTACTATCAGCAACTGAGACGCTGCGGATACCGGGTTGGGGTTGTCGGCAAGACGGACCTGCACAAAGCGGACGACTGGTGGGGAAGTCGCGGAGATCTTCCTCTGTTATACCACCTGGGGTTCACTGACCCGCTCGATACAGAAGGGAAGGCCAATGCTGCGCATGTGCCGGTCGACGCAAACGGTGCCTTTCAGCCGCTTGGCCCCTATCAGCGGTATCTGCTGGCCAAGAATCATCTGGCGGAATTTGTGGATGATTATGCGAATCGCAGATCGTTCCCCGTCTGGCACGCGGCTCCGTCGGTCTTGCCGGAGGAGGATTTTCACGACAGCTACATCGGACGAAAAGCCTGTGCATTTTTGGAGAATGTCCCGGAAGAAGATCCATGGCACCTGTTTGTAAGCTTTGTCGGACCGCATGATCCGTGGGATCCACCGACCGCTTATCTCGAAGCATATAAAGCTTGGGCGTATCCCCCGTCCGTCAGATTGTCTCCGGATGCCAAGCCGTCGTGGGTGCGCGAGCGGGCCGCGCACCATTCCGGAAGCATGTCGGAGGCGGACTGCGTCAACGTCAAGCGGCACTACGCCGGGGCCGTCAGTCTGATCGATCACTGGATCGGGGAGATCATGGCCACCCTGGAGCAGCGTGGCCTGCAGGACAATACGACCGTCATTTTTGCGGCGGACCACGGGGAATTGCTGGGCGATCATGGACTGTTTCAAAAGAGTGCCATGTATGAAGGGGCGCTGCGTGTGCCGCTGGTCGTCGCCGATTCTCGAATGGCCCGGGGGACTGTGAGCGATGCGCTTGTATCGTTGGTTGACCTGTATCCGACGATCCTCGATTTGGCCGGAATTGCCGTCGATCATGAGCTTGACGGGCGTTCGCTCGTTCCGGTGCTGACCGGGGAGCGCCGGGATCACGCCCCTTGGCAATTCAGCGAACTGCGCAATTGCAGGATGGTCTTTGATGGAAGGTATAAATTGATCGAGAACTACAATGAGGGATTCGAGTTGTACGATCTTCTCGACGATCCTGAAGAATCCAGAAATCTGGCGGCCAGCCGCGCCGACAAACGCAAGGAACTCCAGGCGGTGATGAGGTCTGTCCGATAGCCTCTGTCCGCGGCGCCTTCAATCTCTGCCGTCAGGTTTATTTATCCGTTCAGATAAATAGGAGGTTGGAGGGACGTTGAAAATGCGGCAAAAAAGTAAAAACCCCAACATCATCGTCTGCATGAGCGATCAATTGCGCCCTTTTGAATTGGGCTGCTATGGGAATTTGATTGTCCATACTCCCCATATTGACCGACTGGCTGCACAAGGTGTGCGGTTCGATGTCGCCGTGAGCAATAACCCGGTGTGTATGCCGGCCCGCTCCTGCCTGCTTTCCGGACAACACAGCCGGACGTGTATCGGGGGACTGGGCAACGATGCCGTTGTCGACGAAAACGGACGCTCGACGATGCCGGAATATCCGTCGCCCCGCCGGGTATCCATGTTCGCCCCGACATTGCCGGAGCAATTGAAAAAGACGGGCTATCGGACGGCCGCGATCGGAAAGTGGCATATCCAGTCAGCGCCGGGCGCGCTTGGGTTTGACCATAGTGTCTATCCCTTTGTCCATCATCGGCACACCAATCAGACTTTCATCGATCACAACGGCAACACGGAGATTGTCGCAGGTTACAGCGTCGACCACGAGTTGCGCGCTGTGGAAAGCTACTTTCGCGAGCGCAGGGAAGATGGACAACCGTTCTTCCTGTACTACAATATTTCGCCGCCCCACATGCCCTTGGCGGATGCGCCGGAACGTTACCTGAAGATGTACGAACCGGACGAGGTCGCGCTTCGTCCCAATGTGTTCAAAGACGGGAGGCCGGCGCACGACGAGGAGTGGTTCAAGATTTATTTGTGGGATTTCCTGTATTACGATCTAAAACAGCCCCATACGCTGACGCTTCCGGACAGATTCGACATCAAGCAACTCACGGCGCTCTATTATGGGGCGATCAGTTGGGTGGACGATTGCGTCGGACGGTTGAGGCAGAGTCTGAAAGAGAGCGGTCTGGACGAAAACACGGTGATCGTGTTCTTGGCGGACCATGGAGACCATCTGGGCAGCCATCATCGCTTCAATAAAGGCACGCTTCTTGAGGAAGCCATTCGCATCCCGATGATTTTTCATGCTCCCGGCAAATGGCCGGCGGCAGGAAATCAGTCGCAGGTTGCGCAGATCATCGACGTCTTGCCGACTCTTTTGGATATTGCCGGGGCTGAAATTCCAGACACCGCACAGGGACAAAGCCTACGACCCATTTTGACAGGGGAGCGGCAGTCGCTCAACTTGAACTCCGCGATCATTGAAACGGTGGGGGGCTACATCGGCATCCGCACGCCCACTCATTTATACGGGATGCAGTTGCAAAATGATTTGCGCCGCTTGGAGATTGAGCGGATGTGTTATTACGACCTTGAACGGGATCCCTATCAGTGGAGCAATTTAGCGGCGGTCGGTGAACCTGACGGCGCGGAACTTGCCTTGCGCGAGACACTGCTCGCATGGCACCGCAACACGCCGCGGCTGGATGTGAAGAAGTGTTGACGAAGAACCGTCGAATGGGGAGTCCCAACGCCGTTGCTGCGACTGTCGCGGTCATCATCACTGACGAACAGCAATCGGGAGAAAACCTATTGACACCAGGAGAGACCGGTCGTATAATCAATTTGATAGAAAATATGAATGATATGAAATAGATTTATTTTGTGTAAACGGGAATGGCGGGGATGCGTATGTCTGTGACGAGACCACTGCACAACCGGATCGCCGACGACCTCCTGCAAAAGATCAGGGACTCGGTCTTTGTCGATCAATTGCCTGTTGAGAACATTTTGGCCGTGGAATATCGGGTGAGTGTGCCCACCATCAAGAAGGCGCTGGGCCTGCTGGTC
>JAJZZT010000159.1 GCA_021797415.1 Bacillota bacterium | reverse complement strand
GATGCGCGCGGACTTGTCAAGACGTTTGGTGATAACCGTGCGGTGGACGGCGTGGATCTGAGGGTGCGCGCCGGTACGGTGTACGGCGTGCTTGGCCCCAATGGGGCGGGGAAGACCACCACCATCGGCATGTTGGCCACGCTGCTCCGGCCGGATGCGGGCACGGCACGCATCTTCGGCCACGATGTGGTGAGGGAAGCCCATGTTGTGCGCCAATTGATCGGGGTGACGGGTCAGTACGCGTCGGTCGACGAGACGCTCAGCGCCACGGAAAACCTGGTCATCTTTTCGCGCCTTTTGGGGCTTGGCCGCGCGGAGGCCAAGCGCAAGGCGGTCGAACTCTTGGAAGAGTTCGGACTGACGGAAGCCGCGAAGCGTCCGCTGAAGAATTTTTCCGGCGGGATGCGCCGCCGGCTGGATCTGGCGGCCAGCCTGATCGCGCAACCGCCGCTGATCTTCTTGGACGAGCCGACAACCGGGTTGGATCCACGGACGCGCGCCCAGATGTGGGACACCATCCGCCGGTTGGTAAAGACCGGCTCGACCGTGCTGCTGACCACGCAGTACCTCGATGAGGCCGACCAATTGGCGAATCGGATCGCCGTCATCGATCGGGGGCGCGTGGTTGCCGAGGGCACCGTGGATGAATTGAAAGCGTCCGTCGGTACTTCGTCGCTGCATCTGCTGATTCAGGAGGGGCAGGCGATCGAGGGCGCCCGGGGCATCGTGGAGCAGGTGCTCGGGGTGCAATCGGTGATCATTGCGGAAGCCGGAAAGATCACGGCACCAATGGCGGACGCCAACCGGGTCGCCGATCTGCTGATCGCGCTTCGCCAGGAGGGCATCCAGTTGACGGAGATGAGCGTGCAGAAACCGACCCTTGACGAGGTATTCCTGACCATCACCGGGCACGGCGTGAAGGAGACTTCGGCGCAGCCCTCCGCCGACCGGAACGAAACGGAGGTCATGCAGGCATGAACAGCGATCCGTTGACGCCCGGTGCTGAACGTGCGTTAAAAAACCACGCCAGCGCTTACCAGTCGCTGCGCAATTCGTTTACGATGGCTCATCGCGGCCTATTGAAGATCCGGCGTACGCCGGAGCAATTATTCGACGTCACTCTGCAACCGATTCTTTTCACTCTGATGTTTACCTACATCTTTGGCGGGGCCATCTCGGGCAACGTGCGGAACTACCTGCCGGTCATCATTCCCGGCATCCTCGTGCAGACCGTGATCACGACCTCGATCGTGACAGGAGTCCAACTGAGGGAGGACATGGACAAAGGCGTGTTTGACCGCTTTAAATCGCTGCCGATCGCGCGCATTGCGCCGCTGGCGGGCGCCCTGTTGGCCGATACGGTCCGCTACACGATCGCCACCGTGCTCACATTTGTGATGGGGTATCTCATGGGCTATCGCCCGCACGGCGGGTTCGGCTATGTCGTCATCGCCGCAGTGCTCGTGATTGCGTCGTCCTGGGAGATCAGCTGGATCTTCGCCTTCTTTGGCGTGATTGCCCGCACCGCTTCCAGCGTGCAGGGGATCTCGATGATCATCTTGTTTCCGCTCACGTTTCTTTCCAACGCGTTCGTGCCGGTGAAGACCATGCCCGGCTGGCTCCAGTGGTTTGTCAACGTCAACCCGATCTCGCACCTCGTCACGGCAGTCCGCGACATGGTCAATGCCGGCAGTATCGGCGGCGACTTCGCCATCTCCCTCATGGGCTCTGCCATCATTGTGGCGATCTTTGCGCCGCTCAACGTGCGCGCGTACATGCGCCGGACATAGTCGGGGGAGAACGAATTGTGCTCTGAAGGGGGGCGACCCGCATGAACCTCCCCAAAATTCACTCACCCATTTGGGAATGCGGGCCACCTGTGGTAGAGTGAGTGCACAGTGGTTGTGCCGCCGGTCCGTCCTGCGGTGAAAGTGCAGACACGTTTTAGAGGTGAGCGGTCTCTTTGAAAGTGGAGGATTTTTCGTACGAACTTCCGGAGCGTCTGATCGCGCAGACGCCGGCGGCGCGGCGCAGTGAGTCGCGCCTGCTTGTGCTGAATCGCGCCGACGGGGAGATCCGGCACACGCTGTTTTCCGACCTGCCGCAGTTTTTGCGCCCTGGAGACCTGCTTGTCGCCAATGATTCGCGCGTGATCCCCGCCCGCCTTCTGGGCGTGAAAGAAGGCACCGGTGCGGCGATCGAGTGCCTGTTGCTGCGCCCGCGCGGGGAGCGCGGCGTCTGGGAGGCGCTGGTGCGCCCCGCCCGGCGTCTGCGTACAGGACAGCGGGTGATCTTTGCCGATATTTTGTCCGGCGTCGTTTGCGGCGAAGGCGAAGATGGCACGAGAATGATCGAATTTTCCGCCGCAGACGGCGATTTTGACCGGGCGCTGGAGCGTCTGGGCCAGATCCCGCTGCCGCCGTACATACGGGAGCGCCTGGTGGATCCGGAGCGGTATCAGACGGTCTACGCGAGGGCGCGCGGCTCGGTTGCGGCGCCCACGGCCGGCCTGCATTTTACGGAATCCCTGTTGCAGGAACTGCGGGAACGGGGTATCGGCGTGGCGTTCATCACCCTGCATATCGGACTCGGGACATTTCGTCCCGTCGCCGTGTCGCGGGTCGAAGACCATCACATGCACGAAGAGTGGTTCTCTGTCGGGCCGGATGTGTTCCGCGCCGTGGCGCGGTCGCGCGAGGCGGGCGGGCGGGTGGTGTGCGTCGGCACGACGGCGGTGCGGGCGCTGGAGACAGTGTTCGGTCTTGCCGGGGAACAGCCGGTCCATGAGCGAAGCCGGCTGGAACGGGAAGGCGTGAGCGGGTACACGCGCGCGTTCATCTACCCCGGCTATCACTTTCGCGCGGTCGACGCAATGATCACGAATTTTCATCTGCCGAAATCCACGCTGCTGATGCTCGTCGCGGCGTTTGCCGGCAGAGAGCGCGTCATCGCCGCGTATGAAGAGGCGGTGCGGCGGGAGTACCGTTTTTTCAGTTTCGGGGATGCGATGCTCATCATCTGAACCGTTTCCCGTTTCCGGAGACAGGATGACACAGGAGCAGAGTGACGGCTTTGGACGATATTTTCGGATTGGAGCTTGAATGGCTTGTACGCTGCCACTCGGTATGAATTGCTCGCGAGTTGCCCGCATTCGCTGGCGCGGCGCGGGCGGTTGCACACGCCGCACGGCGTGATTGAAACGCCTGTCTTCATGCCGGTCGGCACCCAGGCGACGGTGAAAACGCTAAGCCCGGAAGAGTTGCAGGAAATCGGCGCGGGGATTATTCTTTCCAATACATACCACCTTCATCTGCGCCCAGGTGAGGAGACGGTGCGGGCGGCGGGCGGACTGCACCGGTTCATGAATTGGCCCGGAGCCATTCTGACGGACAGCGGCGGATTCCAGGTGTTCAGTCTGTCGCCGTTGCGAAAAATTTCCGAGCAGGGCGTGGAGTTTCGTTCGCACATCTCGGGAGAGAAGCTGTTTCTCAGTCCGGAGCGCGCCATGCAGGTGCAGCACGCGCTTGGCGCCGACATCATCATGGTGTTTGACGAGTGTCCGCCGTATCCCGCGGAGCGCGAATACGTGCGCGCGTCCACCGAGCGCACGGCGCGCTGGACCGCACGGGCGAAGGCGGCGCATGAGGCTGCGCAGGCGAGCAGTGAACAGGCGCTGCGCCAGTCGCTGTTCGCCATCGTGCAAGGCGGCACGCACGCCGATTTGCGCGCGCAGGCCGTGGAACAACTGCTGGAAGGGGATTTTCCCGGCTATGCGATCGGCGGACTGAGTGTCGGCGAACCGAAAGCGGTGATGCACGAGATGCTGGAGCAAACAACGCCGCTTCTTCCGGCGGACCGGCCGCGCTATCTGATGGGAGTCGGCGCGCCGGACGATCTGTTTGAGGGCGTGATGCGCGGAGTGGACATGTTCGACTGCGTGCTGCCGACGAGAATTGCGCGCAACGGCACGGTCTTCACGTCTTCCGGTCGGCTGGTCGTGCGCAATGCGAAGTACGCGCAGGATTTCCGCCCTCTTGATGAAGAGTGCGGATGCCACGTGTGCCGCCACTATTCACGAGCGTACATCCGTCACCTGCTCAAGGCGGAGGAGACGTTCGGGATCCGCCTGACATCCTATCACAACGTGGCGTTTCTCATAAACTTGATGCGGCGCATCCGGCGTGCGATCGAAGAGGGCACACTGCCGCAGTTGCGCCGGGATTTCTATGAACGGACGGGGACATCGCGCGGCGGTCCGTGATCGGGTC
>JAJZZT010000017.1 GCA_021797415.1 Bacillota bacterium | reverse complement strand
CTCGATTTTTTGCGCCAGACTGTGGCGGAATGCACAGACTTTTCTGATACGATCGGGCGGATGCTCGTCATGACAGAAGGGGGTGTGCAGCATGATCAGTGAGTTTCGCGTGCGCCGCTTACGCCAGTTGTATGAACGGCTGCTGGATCAGGCGCGATTCCGGCAGCAACGCGCGGTGGCCGCGCTGGACGGGGAACGGGCGATGCTCGTTTCCCTGCGCGAGGAGGCTGTCACCATGGAAGGCGATGATCTGTCGGGCAGCGCGACGATCGCCGATTTTGCGCAGCGGCGCGCGCATGCGGCGCGCCTGTGGGAGCGCATCGACCGCCAGAAACAGGTGGTTGCCGAACGGGAAGAGGATTTGGAGCAACAGCGGTCCCGGACGCTGCTCGTCTATCGGGAACTCGCCGGTTGGGAGACCCTGGAGCGCAGCGTCGGCCTGAACGCCCGCCGTCAAGCCGAGAGAATGGATGTGCGCGAAGGAGATGACGCCGCGATCGTGCGCTATGCCCGGACTGTGCGAGAAGACCGGTCCGGTGCGACTGCGCGGCGCTTTGTCCATGTTGTCGCCGGGAGGCGACCCTGATGGCCAGAAGGCAGAAGGATGGGCAGGCGGAACGGGTTCACCCGCTCGCGTGGATTTTTTATACCATACTGTTGCCTTTATTGTTTACCGTTGTCATGATCGGCGTTGCCCTGCAGATCTTCGGCTACAACGTGACGGGCGCGCTCGACGGCTATGCGGCGTCGCTGCCCGTCGTGGGCCGCCTGTTTCCTCCGGCGAAAGCCACGCAAAGCGCGCAACCGCATCACGTGAATGTCTGGAAGGTGACCGCGGGGCGCGACGCGATCGACCTGCGGGCGGCGCATCGCCAACTGGTCCAGTTGCAGGCTGAACTGGCGCGCGAAAAGACGGCGTCCGGCCGTTATTCACAACAACTGACGGCGGTGCGCGCGCAGTTGAAAGCATTGCAGGCAAAACGCGCAGTCGCGGCCAAGGAAGGTCAGGTGCTGGCGAATATGACGGCCAGTCAGGCGGCGCTCATCCTGATGCAGCAACCGATTGCCGCGCAGGTGTCGATTTTACAGGCGATGAGCACCACTGACCAGGCGTCTCTGCTGGCGGCGCTGCCGCCAAAAACGGCGGCTCTCCTTTTGCAGGCGGGCGGGTAAACCGTTCGGACCGCCGCCGCAGTGTGCGACCGCGGCGGCTCCAGCAGGGGATGTCCCTTATGGTCGGTTGTGGACGTGGCGCGGAGCCGGAAGGAGGTGGTGCAAGCCGGAGATTTCACTGCGGAAGGAGGGCTTTGGGTGACTGGTTGGTTTACCGATCCTGGTTTTTTCGGGAATGTTTCGACGCAAAACGCGCGCGCCGCCGGCGGTTCTTCTCCAGGGAAACCGCGGGTGAGTTCCGCCGCGAGCGGACAGCCGTTTCGAGAGCGATTGCGCCGCCAGATTGCGCGAACCGGAGGCAGTGCGAACGGGAACGGGGACCACGCGAAAGCGGCGGTTCCGGCGCAGTCGGGCGCCCGTGCTGTGCGGGGCGGCCGCGGGCAGGGCATTCATCGTCCGGCGGGCAAGTGGGCTGTGGTTCGGAAAACGGCTGGGGAACATAAGCGAAAACAAGCGGCGCAATCTCTGCTCGCGCCGGGGTGGATCGGCTCCAGCGCAATCTACGCGCTGTCGCATGGCCAGCGCACGGCGGCGCGCACGGTGCGTGCGCATCGTCCGATGGGGAGGGCGCCCGGAGGGGGAATGGCCGAAGTCGCGGTTGCGCGGCGATTGCGGTCCGCACAGCGGGGTCCGGCTGTTTTGCGCGCCGCCGCACCGGGCCGCGCCGGAGGACAGGACAAGCTGCCTGGGCGCGAAGGCGCATTTTCGCCCCATGGATCCGCCCATCTCCTTTCCACGGGTCCGCAATCGACAAGGCCGACAGCCGACGGTTCTGCGCCGCGCAGTCCTGCGCAGGCGGCGAATCTCGCCGCGAGTTTGTCTTCTGCATCGCTGACTGTGAACTCTGTAAACGCGCTGTCGCGCCGCGTCTCCCGCCGCCTGGCGCCGTCTCCCGCCGTCCAGACGGTCCAGACAGCGGCGGCGCAAGGGGCTGCTCTCTTGCGCCATACCGTCGCGCCGCCGCAGATGCCGCATGCCTCGCGCGCTCCGGCAGGCAGGGTGGCCAGCACCGTAGGTTGGGTCGCCGCGGCGGCGCAGTTGGAGGCGGCGCCGCTTGGCGCAGAGCCATCCAACGCGGTGCCTCCCGGCCTGACCGGTGCCGCGAGTGCGCGGGGCCTGCGCGGCGCAAGGGCGGTCGCGCGCATTTCGTATGCGTCGCGCGCGACTCGTCCGTCGTTCTCCGCGCGTCCATTGCTATCCGGCGCCGCATGGTCCGCACAAACCGGGCGCGAGAATGGCGCGCCTGGCGCCCGCCGCTTCGGATTTTCCGTCAGGCGGGGCGCCGGATTTGCTGTCAAACGGAGCGGTGTGCATCGGCCGGCCGGCCGGCAGCCGGACAGTTCGATCACACTGCCTGCGACAGGCCAGGGGGCACAGGCGGCGGGACGAGCGCCGGCAGTCCAGACAACGCAGGGCGCCGCCGCGCCGCCGCCGGCGATTTTTGCTGACCGGTTTGCAGACGGCACGGTCCAGGTGTTGATGAGCCAGGTGAAACAGCTTGGCGTGACGGGTTCGTCCACCATGACCGTCACACTGATCCCGGGCAGCCTGGGCAAGCTGCGTTTCACGGTGGCGGCAAACCAAAACGGCGCTTTGGCGGTGTCAATTCAGGCGGATACTGTTTTGGCGCAACACCTCCTGCGGCAGCATGTCGGCGAGCTGCGCAGCCAGTTGTCCGGGCAGGGATACCGGGAGGTGAGCGTCGACATCGGGACCGGGAGCGGGTCAAACGGCGCACCCGCGAACTGGAGCGGACGCAGCGCCGCGCACCAGCGCAGAATGTCCCCGCCGGTCGTTCATGCCGGCCTGACAGCGGGCGCGTACCACGACGCGCCCGCGAGAGAAGGATTTTTTGCAGAAGCGTAAATTTTTAAGGGATCCGGTCGTGATCCCGGGAGGAGGCTGTCGGATATGACGAGCGTGACAGGGACGGGTTCCGCGCTCACGGCGGGGGCCAACGCGAACCTCACGTCGGGATCCACCGCAAACCTTACAGCGCTGAACCCCGGCGGACAATTGGGGGAGAACTCCTTTTTGCAGTTGCTGGTGACGCAACTGAAATACCAGAATCCGCTGCAGCCGCAGAGCAATTCCCAGTTTATCGCCCAGCTCGCCCAGTTCACATCGCTTGAGCAGATGACGAATGTCGCGACACAAGAAGCGAAGGCGGTTTCCGCCACGCAACAGCTCGCGGCCACATCGCAACTGGGCGCCGCCTTCAGCCTGCTGGGCGATACGGTCACCGTCGCGTCTTCCGGGCAGAGTGTCACTGGCGCGGTGACATCCGTGGCCAACCGGCAAGGCAGCGTCACGGTCACCGTCAACGGACAGGCTTATCCGTTTAGCGCGATCACGTCGGTGGCCAGGTAGCCGGAGGCGCGCGATGAACATTCTATCGCGTCCATACGTTGGCGGCGTGGACAGACCCGCGGCCGGAAAACCTGTTGGGCAGCCCGTTGGAAAACCCGTTGGACAATCCGCCGGGCAGGCGGCCGTTGCGAGCAGCGAAGGAGATTTTGCCCGGCAACTGCAGCAGGTGATGCGCACTCAATCGCGCGGCGTGGCGATCTCGGCGCACGCGGGGGCCAGGCTCCACGCGCGGGGAATTACGGTGACTCCCCACATGATGGAGCAATTGGCGCATGGGGCGGACAGGCTCGCGCAAAAAAACGCGCGCGAATCGCTGGTCGTCGTGGGGAATGTGGGATTTGTCATGAACGTTCCCAACCGGACGGTGGTCACGGCGTTACCGTTGGCCGGAGCAGACGGACATGTGTTCACCAACATTGACAGTGCGCTGTGGCTGGGGGACATGTGATAAACCGAATTTCGGAAGGCGAGCAACACCTAGTAGGTCGTTTCCAAAATTCTGTTTCTGAAAGAAGTTCGGAATTCACAAGTGAATTCCGAAACATGATTGGATCGGAATTTTGCAGGCCGACCACAAGGTGATTGGAATGAAAGGGGCCGGACCGCTTTGCGGAAGTCCCATGAGGCCGCCGACTGACCGAGACGGCATGAACAGGAGGAGGATGGGCAGATGCTTCGTTCGATGTACTCAGCCATTTCCGGGATGAATGCATTTCAAACGCAGTT
>JAJZZT010000415.1:2905-4279 GCA_021797415.1 Bacillota bacterium | reverse complement strand
TCTTGTCAGGCGCGGCAGCCTGACGGAAGCCGAAGCGGCGACGGCGCGCGAGCGCATCTCAGTGGCGACGGACATGTCGGCGGCCGCGGAGGCGGACCTTGTGATCGAGTCGGCGACCGAACAATTGTCCGTCAAGCTGGAGATCTTTCGAGCGGTGGACGCACTTGCGCCCGCGAACTGTATGCTGGCTTCCAATACGTCGGCGCTGTCCATCACGGAATTGGCCGGGGCGACACGTTTTCCAGAACGCGTGATCGGGATGCATTTCATGAATCCGGTCCCGGTCATGCAACTGGTGGAATTGATTCGCGGATTGCAGACATCGGATGAGACGCACGGGCGGGTGGAGGATTTTGTCCGCAAGATGTCCAAGACGCCGCTCACTGTGAAAGATTTTCCCGGTTTTGTGTCGAACCGCCTCCTGATGCCGATGATCAATGAGGCGATCTGCGCGCTCCAGGACGGCGTGGCGGATGCGGAAACGATCGACCGCATCATGAAACTGGGCGCGCATCATCCGATGGGACCGCTGCAACTGGCGGATCTGATCGGGCTTGACACCTGTCTCTCCATCATGGAGGTGCTGTTCAACGGATTTGGCGATCCGAAGTACCGCCCGTCCCCGCTTTTGCGCCACTACGTGGCGGCCGGCTGGCTGGGCAGGAAGGCGGGCCGTGGCTTCTACCAGTACACATGAGGGGAAACACGTGACGATCACGGATCCCCTGCCTGTCGCTGAAGCGAGGTGCATTGCATGATCGAGGCGATTCAGGGCGGAGACCGCCGCGCGTTGGCGCGGGCGTTGACGCTTGTCCAGCAGGGCGGGACGCAGGCGGAAGACCTGCTGGCGGCGGCGCTTGCGCATTGGTCCGGCTCGTCGTCCGCGCGAAGGGTCATCGGTGTGACGGGGCCTCCCGGTGCCGGGAAGAGTTCACTGTGCGATCGCTTCATCGAAAGCTGGCGCGCACAGGGCAAACGGGTGGCGGTGCTCGCGGTTGATCCGTCCAGTCCGTTTGGCGGCGGTGCACTGCTCGGCGACCGCGTACGTATGGCGCGCCACACACTGGACGAAGCTGTGTTCATGCGGAGTGTTGGCGCGCGCGGCGCTCTAGGCGGGCTGGCTCATTCCGTCCATGCGTCGTTGCGGCTGCTGGCTGTCGCCGCGTTTGATGTCGTGCTGCTTGAAACTGTGGGCGCCGGGCAGTCCGAGGTTGATGTGATGTTCGCGGCGGACACGGTGGTACTGGCGCTGATGCCGGGTGCGGGCGACCAGATCCAGGTCGGCAAGGCGGGAATTCTTGAAATCGCGGACATCTTTCTTGTCAATAAATCCGATCGGCCCGGCGCCGATGTGCTCGCGGGCCAGTTGCTGCA
>JAJZZT010000415.1:0-2895 GCA_021797415.1 Bacillota bacterium | reverse complement strand
TCGGAGTGGGAGGCTCCCGTGATCGCCTGCAGTGCGCAGACGGCTGCGGGCATTGACAAGGCGGTCGAGGCGATTGCGGCGCATGGCGCGTGGCTGTCTGCGACAGGTCAATTGGCGAGCAGGCGCGCGCGGCAGGCCGAGCATGAGACGCGCCGGCAACTGCAATCGATCCTGGAGGAGCGATTGATCCGGCGTTTTGCAAGAACCGAGATGTGGCGCACGCTCACGCGGCAGGTGGCGGACGGACGCGCAACCGCGCGGCAGGCCGCCCTGCAGGCCGCCGACGCGCTGTTTCCGGCGGTGGACGGTCCGCCGGGAGGGCTGTAGAAAACCGCGCGCCCATTTTCTTGCCGGATGCGCGGCGCTGTGCTTAAATAGCACATGATGAAATGCGATGAAGCGCGAGGTTCGCGAGTGTGACAGGGGTGTCCATATGACTGGAGAATTGCGTTTGGGAAGCCGCTCAATGGAGGACTTGCGGGAAATACCGATGGTCGAGATAGCCCACGAGGTTTTGCGCAGCACCAATGAGACATTCTACTACCGTGATCTCATGCGGAAGGTGGCTGAGCTCCGCGGAATGACGGAGGAAGAAATAAAGGAGTCGATCGCCCGGCTGTACACCGATATCAATGTCGACGGACGCTTTGTTTGCGTGGGGGAGAACGTCTGGGGCCTGCGGCGCTGGTATCCTGTCGAGCGTGCGATGGAGCGTGGTGCAGGCAAGCGGTTTGTGCGTCGGGACGAAGAGGAACCTGACGATGATGACACGCTGCTGGATGACGGGGCGGCGGATCTGGAGGACGATGTCGCTCTTGAGGACGATGCGCCTTTTGTCGAGGAGGAGCAGTCGTTTGAGGACGACACGACCGCCGACGAAGACGATGAAAGTGACTTCCTTGAAGAAGACGCGACAGAGGAGGAGGGGGAGGAGGAGAAGTTTGAGGAGGAAGAGGACGGCGACGATTTCTGATCATTCCTTGGGGACATTCCTCGCGGTCAGTCGTTGTGGTCTTGACAGGTTGGAGGGCTTGTCTGTACGATAAACAGGTGAATTCAATAGTTCGCAGCGGCGCGTTCTGGTGATGGCTGGCCAGGACGTTTATTTTGTGATGTTGTCCGAGGGGGCGTGAGCGTGACCAAGTACGTGTTTGTGACAGGCGGCGTTGTCTCGGGCCTCGGCAAGGGAATTACGGCGGCCTCGCTGGGGAGATTGCTCAAGAATCGCGGCTTGCGCGTGACCATTCAGAAGTTCGATCCATACATCAATGTGGATCCGGGAACAATGAGTCCCTATCAGCACGGTGAGGTGTACGTGACGGCTGATGGCGCGGAAACCGATCTCGACCTCGGTCATTATGAGCGATTTATTGATATTGATCTCACCCAGGACAATAACGTGACATCCGGACGAGTATATTTTTCCGTATTGAACAAAGAACGCCGGGGCGACTATCTCGGCGGGACGGTTCAGGTGATCCCCCATATCACCAATGAGATCAAAGAGCGGATCATGCGGGCCGCGACGCCGGAAACGGATGTCATCATCACGGAGATCGGCGGTACGGTGGGCGATATCGAGAGTCTTCCCTTTCTCGAAGCGATCCGTCAGTTGCGCGGCGATGTAGGCCGCGGCAACGTGATGTACATTCACGTCACGTTGATCCCCTATCTTCGCCTGGGCGGAGAGGTAAAGACCAAACCCACGCAACACAGTGTCGCGGAACTTCGCAGCATCGGCATCAATCCCCAGATGATCGTGTGTCGCACGGAGGTTCCCCTTTCGCGGGAAGTGAAGCGCAAGATCGCTCTGTTTTGCGATACGGAGGAAGAGGCGGTCATCGAAGCGCGCGACGCCGAGACACTGTACGATGTGCCGCTCATGCTGCAGCAGGAAGGGCTGGACGAATACGTTGTCCGTTATCTTGGACTTGGCTGTCCGCCAGCGGATATGGTGGAATGGCGCGCGATGGTGGAGCGCGTCAAAAGTGTGCACGGATCTGTCCGCGTCGCTCTCGTGGGCAAGTACGTGGCTTTGCGCGACGCCTACCTGAGCGTGGCGGAAGCGTTGTTTCACGCCGGAGTCGCCAATGGCGTGAACGTGGAGATCGACTGGGTGCAGTCGGAGGATGTGACCGAGGGCAATATCGCGGAATTGCTCGCGTCCGCCGACGGTGTGCTTGTGCCGGGCGGATTCGGCGACCGCGGGATCGAAGGCAAGATCATCGCCGCGCACTACGCCCGGACACACCGCATCCCGTTTTTCGGTATCTGTCTGGGGATGCAGTTGGCCGTCGTCGAATTTGCGCGCAGTGTGCTCGGCCTGTCCGACGCGCACAGCTCGGAGATCAATGAATTTTCCAGTCATCCGGTCATCGCAATTCTGCCGGAGCAGCAGGAGGTGCAGGACAAAGGCGGAACGATGCGCCTTGGCGTTTACGATTGTGCGCTGCTGCCCGGAACGAAAGCCGCCGCCGCGTACGGCGCGGCCGTCGTGCAGGAACGGCACCGTCACAGGTACGAGTTTAACAACGACTACCGCGATGCGCTGGGAAGCGCGGGGATGATCGTCAGCGGGGTCTCGCCCGACAGACGCCTGGTCGAGATTGTGGAATTGCAGGATCACCCCTGGTTCGTCGGCGTGCAGTTCCATCCTGAGTTCACGTCTCGTCCCAATCGCGCGCAGCCGTTATTTCGCGAGTTCATCGCGGCTGTCTTACGGCACGCAAAAGCAACGGTCGCCGAAACAGAAGAAGGGAATAATCAACTTTTGGCGAAGTAATCAGGTGCTGGACTCAGGCGATGGCAGGAACGGAAGGGGCGTGTGCGCACCTTGGCAAAGACAATTCTTGTGATCGATGATCAATTCGGCATCCGCATGTTGCTGCAGGAAGT
>JAJZZT010000569.1 GCA_021797415.1 Bacillota bacterium | reverse complement strand
TGACAGCCTCAACCCGCAACATACATGGTAGAGATTGCATGGAGGTGGTGAGACGCTATCGAACGGCGAGGGGCTTGACAAAAGAGTTTACACAAAACTATTGACAGACCCCCATGGACAAGGTTTGCTGGGGCGTTGTCATCCCCTTTGCCCGGCGAAGTTCCGCGCAGCGGTGTTTTGAGCAGGAGCCCGCCTGCCGAAGATGGATGGATGCCATGTCCCCGGGGGGATGACGACGGCTGACGCCTGGCCCTCATTTTCAAGACAGGGGAGCCTCCCTGCGCGGAGGAAGCGGACCGAGATACTGGAACAACCTGCATTCGATGCGGCCGTTGTACAGCTTGCGGGTCTTGTCGGCGCGGCGGCCTAGCAGTTTTTCGAAATCCGGCCGGCTGGCGATCACGAACAGCGACCACGCGGGCGCCCTGTCCATCCATGCGCCCAGTTCTCTGTACAAAACGCTCACTTCGCGTTCCTCTCCCATGCGCTCGCCGTACGGGGGGTTCGTTACCAGACAACCGTACGGCCCATTCGGCGCAAACTCGCGCAGTGTGTGCGCGACGCACCGGATGTCGTCCAGGACGCCGGCTCGCCGCGCGTTGTCTTTGCACTGGGTGATCGCGCCGGCGTCGTGGTCCGACGCGTGAATGTCGAGCGTCCCGGCGGGAAGCATCTGGTCGCGCGCCGCCTGTCTCGACTGCTCAAACACCTTCCCGGACACCCACGGAAACTTCTCCGCGGCAAACGCCCGCCGCAGTCCAGGCGCGATGCGCCTGCCGACCAGCGCCGCCTCGATGGCGATGGTGCCCGTTCCGCACAGTGGATCGGCAAACGGTCGTTGGGGATCCCAGCGGCTGAGCAGGACCAGTGCCGCCGCCAGCGTCTCCTTGATGGGAGCGGGCCCGCCCGGCGCCCGGTAGCCGCGTTTGTGCAGGCCTTGGCCGCTGGTGTCGAGCGTCAGCAGCGCCTCGTCGTTCATGAGCGAGACCTCGATGGCGTATTCATCGCCGCTTTCCGCAAACCACTCCTGCCGATAGTGCGACTGCAGATTTTTGACAATCGCCTTCTTGACGATCGACTGACACGCCGGGACACTCTGCAGCCGCGATTTTTGCGACCGTCCGGCGACGGGAAAACGCGCTTCCCGCGGCAGGATGTCCGCCCAAGGGAGCGCGCGCGTCCCCTCAAACAGCTCGTCGAAGGTGAGCGCGGGGAAGCGGCCCACCACAAGATGGACGCGATCCGCCGCGCGCAGCCAGAGGTTGCAGCGGGCGATGCCGGGAGCGTCGGCGGAAAAGAAGATGCGGCCGTTGTCAGTTCGCGTCGGCGGATAGCCCAGTTCCGCCAGTTCGCGGGCAACGATAGATTCCAGGCCGAGCGGGGCCGTGGCGAGCAGTGAGTAGGTCATGCGGCCACTATACCACGTTTGGGACCCTGCCCTGCAGGCATCCTCCCCACTGTGCCGGAAACACTCCGGACGGCAGTCCGCAGGGCGTCGCGTCCAAAGCGCCAGTCAGTGCGCCAGTCAAAGCGCCAGTCAGTGCGCCAACTGCGGGAAGACGGTGAGCAGCCCGTAGGTGCTGCCCATCAGTGTGATGGCGACGATGATCGCCCACCCCACTGTGTTGCCCAGACGACGGTTGACCAGGTTGCCCATGATTTCCCGGTCATTGACGAGAATCATGAGAAACAGCAGGGCGGGCGGCATGAGCAGCGTCGCGATCACGTTGACGGTGATGGTGATCGCCTGCAGCGGCGCGTGGGGCCACAGCACCTGGAACGCAGCAACCGCCGCGCCGCCAAGCAGACTGGCATAAAACCACGGCGCTTCCCGGAACGACCGGTTCAAACTCGACGGTACGCGCGCGACCTCGCCAAACGCGTAGGCGGAACTGGTCGAGATCATGATGGCGGCCACCGTGCCCGCCTCGGCCAGGCCGAGCGCAAAGAGCGCCGAGCCCGCGGATCCGATGAACGGGCGAAGAACGGCGGCGAACTGGGCTTGCGCCACCGCCGCGAGGTGAACGTGATGTTCGAAAAGCGGCGCGCACGCGACGACCGTCGCAACTCCTGCGGCGGCCGCGACAAGGGCGCCGATGGCGGTGTCGAAGCGGCCGTGCCGGATGTCGGCCGCCGTGATGCCTTTGTCCACAGCGGCGCTCTGCTGGAAGAACAACATCCATGGAGTGACGGTCGCCCCCACGTCAGCCATCAATTGAACCAACAGACCGGTGTTGAAATGCGCCGGAAGCGGATGCCATGTCGCCAATGCGCCGCCCACCGCCGCCGGACTCGGATGGGCCAACAGGGCGGCCGGGATGAACACCAGGTTGAACGCCGCGAGGCCGAGCGCCAACCGCTCCCACGTGAAGTAACGGCGCGACGCAGTGGCCAGGAGGACAATGGAAAAAGCGATCGCCACGCTCACCCAGGCGGGGATGCCAAAATAACCGAGGCCCGCCCGGATGCCGATGAACTCCGTCACAAGCGTGAGCACATTGCCGATTACAAGATCGAGCATGGAGAAAAATCCCCAGAAGGATCCAAAGCGGTTGAAAATGAGTTCCGCGTGTCCGCGATGCGTGGCGGCCGCAAGTCGCACGGTCATCTCCTGCACCACGTAGGCCATGCCGAACGTAAGAACGATGAAGGGCAGAAAAAAACCGATTCCGTAAGTCGCGCCCGTCTGCGCGTAGGACAGCATGCTCGGCGCGTCATTTTCTCCGAGCATTACGAGAATTCCCGGCCCGACCAGCAGCCATGCGAGGCGCAGGCGCTTGTTGAAACGGCGTGCCTCCAGGACGCGTCGCCGGTCGCCGGCGCGTTGCCTGTCTTCCGGCGAGTTGATGTCGCTAGGCGACATGCCCTTTTTTGCATGCACCTCTGTCGTGTCTGCCATGTCTGTTATGCACTCCTTGATCGCCGCGGCGTAAAGTTTCTTAGAGTCAATAATATTGCGCGAGGGAAACATTTGTGCTGTTTAGATTATATGCGATTGACGGATATTTCGATAGACCCCCATGGCATTGGCGGCCGATCTCGGCAGGATGAAAATAGGCTTTGTCGCCAGCATCCCTTTGCTCGTCGCGAGTTTAGCGATAGCGGTGTCCGAGCAGGAGCAAAGGGATGCTGGTGGCTGGCAGAATACCATTTCCTGGGGAGGGCGGCGGAGGGTGTCCGCAACCCGTTTGCGTGTTATCATTACTTGGTCGACAGGAGATGAGGTGCGGTCGTGAGCAGAAGCAGCCGCGAGACGGGCGAACATCCGGGGGAAGGCTGGTCGGTCCCCGTCAGGAACGTGATCGAGCAAGGAGCCGTGCGCAAGTTTTCCGAGGCGATCGGCGACGCCAATCCGGTGTACCGCGACGCGGAATTTGCGGCGTCGACGCGCCACGGAAAATTGCAGGCGCCGCCCACTTTCGCACAGACGTTCGACTACGGGCCGTTGTCCGGCGCGCCGCTTTCCGAAGCGGGGCTGATCCACGGCGAGCAGTCGTTTCAGTTTGCGCGCCCGCTGTTTGTGGGAGATGAACTGTGGTGCTCGCGGCGTTTGGCGGACGTGACGGCCAGAACGGCGGCGGGTGTGCGTATGACGTACTACGTCATCGAGCAGATGGGCGCGGACGGCAGCGGGCAGCGTGTGTTCACCGCGCGTCTGACGGTCATCCGCCGCGGCGAAGAGGAGATGACCTGATGGGTCTGCCGGAGCGGGGACAGGAGTTGCCGACGCTGCGAAAAGGGCCTGTGCAGCGGATCGATCTGGTCAAATACGCCGGAGCGTCGGGCGACTACAATCCGATTCACACGGTGGAATCGTATGCGCGCGAAGTGGGGTTCGGCGATGTCATCGCGCACGGGATGCTGACCATGGCCTACGTGGGACAGATGCTGACGGATTTTGCCCGCGATGAGGCCGACCTGGGGGAGTTCACGGTGCGCTTTCGCGCGGTGGTCCGGCCGGGGGACGTTCTGGAGTGCCGCGGCCAAGTGACCGATGTCGCCAAGGACGGAGACGGGTTCTTGGCGAAGGTGCAGGTGAGCGCGGTCAACCAGGCGGGCGAAGCGGTCGTCAAGGGAACCGCGCGCCTGCGCTATCCGGCGCCTGATTGACGTCACAGGGGACTCTATCACATGCCCCATAGGCCACGTGCTTTAGCCCCGGTCATCTCGCGGGCATCCGGCGAATCCCGCGCGCGGCATGAGAAGGTCGCGCCGCAGTGCTATAATGAAATGAGTGTTTTACTGTTCACAGGGCGCTGTGCGGGTTTGCAAGGAGGCGGGGGAT
>JAJZZT010000173.1 GCA_021797415.1 Bacillota bacterium | reverse complement strand
GGGGACATGGGATCCAGTCCTTAAGGGGCAGGCGGGCTCATTTGGATCGGGCGTTTGAGGCGTCAGTCAAACGCCCGATCGCCCCCCGCCGCCTGCCGAAGATGGGTGGATCCCATGTCCCCGGGGGGATGGCGACGGCTGGCAGAAGACATTTTCAAGATAGGCTATTCAGCACGTTCCTGCACTAATAACGCGCATCTCGAGATTGTTGTCACTCCACTCCATTTGGATGTCATAAATGTTTCCACCGTCAACAACGTGTGCCCTTGTTAGTCGCCCCTGGAAGTCATCCAATTCTATCCTGAGGTTGGACGGACCGCATTTGAGAACTTGGATCGAATAGATTTCGGACAAGCCTTCAGCCATCAATTTGCGGAGTGGTGGAATACCTACGTTAGCGCGCAATTCATCCACTCTGTCGGCATCTTCTAGTGGCCGAACAGAAATACGCGTAGGTTCTATGACTCTCCATTGAGTGCCGTAGAGTTGATTTCGATGGGTGTTCAAGCGTACTCTGTCCTCTAGGTATGCATATTTTTCCAATTCGAGTTCTCCTAAGCGTCCGGCCTCGTAAATAAGTGGGAGGCATCTCTGTTGAAATTCAGGCTCGTGATCAGCATGTTGAATCAAGAGCCAAGCTGCCTTTGCCCCGCTAGGTTCTACGTGTGATTTTCCAGGAAATCCGTGTTCGTCAATAATCTTCTTCATGCGCTTGGTATGCCGATGGTCAACGTCTGGCCTGTATGCCGATGGATCTTTTAAAGCTTCTCTACGCATGGCTTGATCTTCTTCCATCATGTCAAGCAACTCATCTCTTAACGCAACGTTCAGCAAATCCGTCACCTCGACTCAAGATAATCCATTCTGAACGAATCAATAGAATCATACACGAGCGGCTCCATGCTCAATCTTTCGTACTCTTGCCTGTACAATCTCATGGCTTGCTCGAAGGCGTGAACAAATGAATGAAGGTCATGCGGTTGAAAATGCTGCATCAAGTGGATCGCGACTGTTCCATGTTCTGCATGCATTTCGTCATAGAATTCCTGACAACTCACACCCGCTGACAAAGCGAGAAATACGTCGTTATGTTCTGCCGCATGGTGTATTTTGTTTCTCCAGTTGGACCAAATTTCTTCATACGTTCCTTTAAGCGCGTCTGACGTTGGCATCACGTTTTTCCGTGTCTCTTCCTGTATTTCGGCAAACAATTTCTTTACCGACCTAAGGAGTTTGGTCGCGGCTTCTTTGAGTGGAGGCAAGGATGTTGCGGATACGGCGCCGTTGAAGTCATCCATGAAGTTCTCCGGTACGCGGCGCATTGCAAGCACCTCACGCAGGAGATGCTTAACACCCAGTCTATAGTAATTGTGATTTAGAATACTCACGGTGTCAGACACGCGGTGCACCAGCAGTCCCCCGTACTGCCTCGCGGCGCCGATGTCGTCCGCTAACACCAGACGGCCATATGCAAGAGTGGCTTGGTCCAGTTGCTTTTCTGCCTTGCTGATCATCTCTAAAGTAACGGGTCCGCTGAGCATTTGCAGAGCTTGTTGTCGGAGTTCCAGGAATCGCTCTTTACACGCGGTGTTTCTGACGTACACGATGCTGACATCGACGAGGTGGGATAAAAAGGTATGATCATAAGACGCAATCCTCTCAAGTTTGCTCCAAGATGAACCATAAAAGTCGAACCCGACGCCATCTAAGATAAAACATCTGGAAAATCCGTATCCTTGGTCGTTGTTCACAACGACCAACAAGTCCAGATCTGAATGCTCGTGGAAATCGCCAGTGAAGAAAGAACCAGATACACCAACCAAGTCGATGTCATCACGATATTCAGTCCGGATCTTTTCCAGTAAGATATCAATTAGTTCTCGATTCCTTCGCATCAGGCGTTCCTTTACATTGTTGTCCAATGTCTTAGCCCCCTTTCGTGCAAAGAATTGCGATTCCATCTTGTTCTCGCGCATTCCTCTCTATATTCCAAGACAGACGCGCTTTTGGACTGCATGAGCATATCTCATTTTCACATATATCGCACGTCATATTCCATGCCGACTATTTTTAGTAGTTTTCCGAAGGGCAAATGCGGATTATGTGGGCGCCCAATTTCGGAGGAAGAAGGCAAGATTTGCGCAGGGCAAGGGGACATGAGACTGGGATCCTGTTGATTCCAGTCTCATGTCCCCGAGGGCTCTTGGATGGTGGCGCTGTCCACTTTTGTATGTTGGCGCTCTTAGATGGAGGCGCTGCCAACGGCGGTGATGGTGCTCGTTCCGTATACGAGCGAGACGGTGACCGTGTACGTTCCCGAGGCCAATCCGGAAGGCGCCGTGAACGTCACTGTATTATTCGCGAGTGCCGAGAGGGGCAGGCTGACCGTCTGCACCGTCGAATTGTTTTGTGAAAAAACGGCGGTGATGGATGTGGGACTTCCGGTGGGAAGCGTTACGTTTGAAGGGATGGGAATCGACACGGTCTGGCTCTGTGCCGGAGCGGCCGCCGCTTTCTCCGCCGCGATCCACTGTGTGGTGTAGTGAATTTCGGCGCCCTGCAGATTAAGGATCGACTGCTGGAGAGAGGGCAGCGCATTGTTGTAGGGATGCGTGCGCCACATGACATTCGAAGCTTTGAGTTTCGCCGCCATCCACTGGTGATCCACTGAGGAGAGACGGGCTTCCAGTTTGGCGCGATTGCCGGCCTCGATCTGGTACAGACGTTTATTGTGGCGCTTTTGGTCCACTTTCATCATATTCCAGTCACGTGCGGCGGCCGCCAGCAGCACACTGCGATCATGGGCATACGCGGTCAGATTGGCGGTGGGCACGACCGGTTGCGGGATGCCGGCGCGACTGGAGGCGAGTGACTGTTCCGCGGTATACAGAGCCTGCACCTGCTGGGCGATACTCTGCACCGCTCCTTGAAGAGCGGAAATCTGTGTATTGGTCGTGGAGGACGCCTGTGCCTGCTGCATCAACGTGGTTTCGCGCTGTGCATTTGCCTGGTAATGGGTGCTGAATGCCGTGTTGACCGTCGTGTCGGCAAACGCGCCTGTGCCGGCGAGCAGTGGAGCGGACAGCGTGGCGATCGCGAGCGCGACCGCGATATGGCGTGTCTGTTTGTTCATCATCATTGGCCACCTTTCTTTTACAAAAGATACAACGGGCACAAATTGCATTCTTGTGATTTGCGTGCCCTTTTCTTCTTACTTTACTGGTCTTAAGGGTATGGAGCGGCGCTTGAAGTTCGCTGAAAGCCGCCGTGGTAAAATGGTGTAAAATTTATGAGACAGCGCGCACCTCATGGTGTAAAAACATTGGAATGGTCAGTTTGCGATTTGGCTGCAGAGATGTATGCTTGACTGAAGCGCGCGTTGCCCTGCGCGAATCTGTGATAAAGAGCGGGCTTGAAAATGAGGGGAAACAAGATGCGGGGGTATTGGGTTTCTTCTATAGTCTTCGCGAGGGAGAGTCTGTGCAATGGATGACGCATCAGTTCGCGATGGCGGCAGGATGCAAGGCGGGCTCCCGGTGCTGCTCGATTCTTTGGAACGGCCATTGCGGGATTTGCGCATCTCCTTGACCGACCGCTGCAATCTTCGCTGCACCTACTGTATGCCCAAAGAAGTGTTTGGTCCTGATTACGCGTTTTTACCGGAAAGCAGTATGCTTTCTTTTCCTGAAATCGTCCGTATTGCGCGCATTTTCGTGCGTAACGGCGTCAAAAAGCTGCACTTGACAGGCGGAGAACCGCTGTTGCGGCGCGACGTGGAGTCCCTTATCCACGATCTCGCCCAACTGGCCGGCGTGCGGGAGATCGTCATGACCACCAATGGAGTCGCATTGACCGAGGCGCGTGCGCAACGCCTGAAGGCCCATGGTCTCCATCGCATCACCGTCAGTCTCGATTCGCTTGACGATAATACGTTTCGCCGGATGAACGGAGTTGCCTGCCCGGTGTCGCGAGTGCTCGGAGCCATTGAGGCCGCGTTTGCGGCGGGTCTGACGCCCGTCAAGATCAACATGGTGGTGCGCCGGAGCTTGAATGACGGCGATATCGAGCGGATGGCGGAACATTTCCGCTGGACGGGGCACATCCTGCGCTTCATTGAATACATGGATGTGGGCCATAGCAACGGGTGGCGCCGTGACGATGTTGTGCCCGCGGCGGAGATTTTGCAGCGCATCGGCGCGCGCTGGCCATTGGAAGAAATCGCCCCGCGCCACCATGGGGAAGTTGCGACGCGCTACCGCTATTTGGACGGGGCGGGGGAGATCGGC
>JAJZZT010000510.1 GCA_021797415.1 Bacillota bacterium | reverse complement strand
GGGGATGAGAGAAGGGAAAAGCCGTTGCAGCAAATTGCCGAACAGGCCGCCTGTCATGGCGCCGAGAAACAGTGACGGGGCGAAGACGCCGCCGGATCCGCCCGCGCTGACGGTTGTCAGTGTGGCGATGTATTTCAGTGCGAACAGGATTGCCAACGCGCTTAGCGCCAGTCTGCCGGACAGCGCCTCGTGGACCGTCGGATAGCCGACCCCGAGCACTTCGGGCGCGGCCAAACCGATGATTCCGACGGTGAGGCCACCGGCAAGATTTTTCACCCAAAATGGGGCTCGCCACGCCCGCACCGTATCTTCCGCAAGCGTGAGACCCTTGGAATAACCGAGCCCCACCACGCCGGCGACCAGTCCCAGGACGATCATGAACAGCAGCGCCTCTGGATGGATGACGGGGTATGGATTGGTCTGGAGGACAGCGTGATTGCCCATGAAGGCGTCGAAGACGGTCGAGCCGGTCACCGCCGAGAGAAAGACCGGCATGATCGCCCCCATGGCGTAGCTGCCGAGGATCACCTCCAACCCGAAAAAACCGCCCGCGATAGGGGCGTTGAACGTGGCGGCGATTCCGGCCGCCGATCCGCAGGCCAGCAGCAGCGAGATGTATTTGTCGGGCAGCCGGAACACCTGTCCGACGACGGAACCGAAGGCGCCTCCGATCAGCGCGATCGGCCCCTCGCGGCCCACGGAACCGCCGGCGCCGATCGTGATGGCCGGCGCCAGGATGCCGAAAAAGGCGATGCGAGGGCGGATCCTGCCGCCGCGCAGGGCCAGGGACTCAAGGATTTGTGGAACGCCGTGCCCCTTCACCTCGCGGGCGAAAAAGTGGGTGATGACCCCCACAAGCATCAGGCCGACGGCCGGAATCAAGGCACTCCACAGAGTGGCGGCAGCGTGCGGTGCGTGAAAGAGCAGGAAGAACAAATGGATCATGTCGCGAAAGACGATGGCGCCAAGGCCGCCGATGATTCCCACAAGAATGGCGAAAGTGCCGAGCGCGACAGGCTCGCGAAAAGGGTGGTTGAGCCAGAAGGCAAGACGGGTAGAACGAAGGGGGGAGTCGGCCGGCGCCGGGTGTTGCATGAACGGATGACCTCGTTTCAACTGGTTTCTCCAAAACTCTAGTCTTAATTATAACATAATAGGCCCTGTTCAAAAAGTGGGCAGGGTTGACCCTCGCAGCGAAATGCGCCGGGGAGTTCTGCCCCCTGTTTGAACAACCTCTAAACGCAAGTTCACGCTTTAGGGCGCCTGAAATCACAAGTCCCGTAAGGGTTTGTCGGAATTTGGCCAAGTGCGGTTCTGGCTACCGTCTCACAGCTTGACCCCAAGGGCCTCGAGGAGCACGCGCTGATCCCGTGTCGGCACCGTGATCTGTTCAAACTGCTGCCCACCGCACTCCACCGTGTTTCGCTGTAGCCCCTTCAACTTCTCGATCGCCAAGTGAAAGCTCTCATACGCCGGATCGTTTGTCTCGCGAAGCGGACGCAGCGCGCGCATCATATGCCACTGCACGTAGTACGCCAGCATGCACAAAAATACATGCGCCCGTATCCGATCCTCCAAGCGATGAAACACGGGCCGCAGTTCCAGATGCATCGTCTTCATGTTTCGAAACGCCTGCTCCACCTGCTGGAGTCCCTTGTACGTCTCCACCACCTCATCGGCTGCCAGTTGTTCCGCCGGCACCGACGTACGCACCACGTAGATCCCGTCGAGCTTCGCTTCGCGCTCGATGCCCGCATTGTTTCGCGTCCACGTCAGGGATCGCTCCTCCATCTGCACGTCGAAGTGCTTGGCCATCTTGTGCTTGTTGAGGATCCTCCCGACCGCCATTCCGATGGCGTCCGTCTTCACGAGACTCCCCGCCTGCACCCGTGCCTGCACTTGCTGTAGGTCTTTCTCGGTGGCTGCCAGCAAATCCGCCCGATTCCGTCGCCGCTCCTCGCGCACCAAGGGATTCAGGCAGACGACCAGCCGCTCCCCCGGAAACAGGGGGTCTTCAATCTCGGCCAAGTCGGTCTGATCGAAGAGCGACAGTTGGATCGATCCGCGTTCATGCAGCTTCTGGATGTCTCCCGATCGCAGCGTGGTGATCCAGCCGTAGTCGACCGCCTGCAGATCCGGAATCCGCGTCTTGGTGATCATCCCCCGGTCCCCGACCATCACCAGACGCCCAAATCCGTACCGCGTACGCAACCGGGTGATCTGCTCCTTGAGGGTATCGGGATCGGACATGTTGCCAGGGCACACCTCGATGGCCACCGGACAACCGCGGCGGTCCGTGAGCAGTCCGTAGGTGAACTGCTTTTTCCCGCGCTTCTTGTCCCGGTTGTATCCAAACTCCGCGAGCGGGCAGTGCGTGCCCTCGAAGTAGGAGGACGACAGGTCGTACAGCACGAGCGCGCCGTCAGCCAGGTGCCGCTTGGCCAATCGGGACTCGATGCGCGACTGCTGCGCCAGCAGGGTGTCCATCGCGTCATAGAGCGCGTTGACCGACAGTGTATCCGGAATGGACAGCAGAGCGGGCAAGGTGGTCTGCTGCCAGTACGAGGCGGTGAACCGCTTGGACCCGGGTTCGACCAGGCGGGCGATGATCATGCCCAGCACGAGGGAGCGCCACGGTACGTCACCACCGATGACCGTGTCGAGCCCAATCTGGCGAATGACCGAGAGAACTGCCCAGACAGCGCCGTGGGCATGGGAAGCGACAATCTGCAGGACCTCCGCAGCGGGGAGCAACGTCTCCCCTTTGAGGGCGCGGCGCACGACCTCGATGACGGACTCCGGGAGTGCCGAGAGATTGGCCAGTGTGCGATGCTTGACCTTACCGTCCTCGCGGTAGGTCTGACGCAGCAGCGTGGTGGTGTAGGTGGTGCCTTTGTAGGTGCGTTTAGTAATGGCTATGTGCATGGCATCCGATTTAGTTTTCATGCCGTATATATTCGACGTATGTCCTAAATATCCTGCCTTAAAACAAAATATTTAGTGGCTACATTTTTGGGATAAAAAAGCCTCTACTCCTTTTCGTGATGCGGTTTGAGAGGCGATTAGCTTGGTGAACTTCCGTCTAAATAGTGCCCGGTGGAATGGCGGACGGCCCGACCATTGCGCGTTGGCCACTCTCATGGTACATACTAAGGTGGGAAGTGCCCGCAAGAATCCTGTGCGTACGCGGGCGATGTCACGTGCACGGTGGGAGAGGTTCCGTTGTCCGATGACGACCTGCTGGAGGCGATCAGCCGCGGGGAAGGAACGGCGCTTGCGCAACTGTACGACCGGCACGCATTGACCGTCGAACGGATCGCCCGCCAGTTGATCCGCGATGAGCAAAGGGTGCAGGATATCGTGCAGGAGGTGTTTGCGCGCATCTGGACCACGGGGGCGCGGCGCTACACGGCGATCAATTTTCACAGTTGGCTGTACGTCCTGGTCCGGCGCATCGCGCTGGATTTCCTGCGCCATGAGCAGCGCCGTCCGCAGACGTTTGTCGCGGATGTGGAACTCCTGGCGCATACGGCGGGCGAACATGTGCAGGGCGCGGGGTGGGAAGGGATGTCCTCCTTAAAACTCGACTTGCTCCACGCCTTGGGCAATCTCCCGGAAGAGCAGCGCTTGATTCTGAAAATGACGTATTTCAGCGGGTTTACGCTAAAAGAGACCGCTTCCCTGCTGGACATTCCCCTGGGGACTGTGAAAACGCGCCTCCATCAGGGACTGTTGAGATTGCGCAGCATCATGTCGGATTGGGAGAGGGGAGATATGCATGAATCCGGACGCCGCTGACCATGGGATCACGCACGATCATTTGCTGGAATATGTGATGGGTGAGTTGGATGATGTCCAGGTAAGTCAGTTTGAACAGCATCTCGCGCGTTGCTCGCGCTGTCGCGCTGACTTGAAGGCGTTGCTGCCCATTCACGCGGAGCTGATGACGCTCCACCCGGACGCGCGGTTGCCGGATCAGCGCTCGCAGGTCAAGTCTGCGGTCCTGCAGAACGCTTTCTCCCGCCGCCTGCCCAATCGCCCGGTGGAACCTGGAGAGGACGGACCGGCGCAGGCGGTGGTTGCCCAGCCGCCCGGCAGGCGGTGGACAGGCGGTGTTCGCGGCCGTCTGCGGTTTCGCCGCGCTGTCCTTATCGTGGGCACGGTCAGCGCGCTGTTGGCCGGCGGCGTGTTCGCGTGGAGCGAACACGCGGAGCGACCCGCAAACCAGCCGCCGTCTTTCGTTCGCACGGGAAAGACGACGGCAAACGAGTCTGGCGGCGCACACGGCAAAGCAGCGCACTGGCC
>JAJZZT010000376.1 GCA_021797415.1 Bacillota bacterium | reverse complement strand
CCGCCCCAGCGATAGCGCTCCGACATTCAGGGCGTGGAAGCCGTCGACATCCTTTTGCGGCGAAACCGCGGCGAGAACCACCTCGGTGTCCATCTGATCCGGCAAAGGCAACTGCACCAGAATTGCGTGCACGCGCGTATCGCCGTTCAACCGGTCGATCAGCGCGAGCACTTCCTCTTGCGCCGTCGACGCAGCAAGCCGGAACACCTCGGACGAGATTCCCGTCTCACGCGCCGCCCGCTCTTTTCCGCGGACATAACTGTGCGACGCGGGATTGTCCCCAACGAGGATCACAGCCAGCCCAGGCGTCACGCCGGACGCCTCCAGCGCCGCCGCCCGTTCGCGCGTTTCCCTGCGGCTGTGCGCCGCCCACGCCTTTCCGTCGATCAGTCGGGCCATTTGCATCACCCCCGCCGTCACTCTTAGCACCCTGACTCCGCCAAACTCCTCGCTTGCATCTTCCCCCGGCCCTTTGCGGACACGCACAAAAAAGGCCGCACATTATTCCTTGCGGCTGCTGCTGTGACCCGGAAACAGTTTGGACTTCGGATCCAAGTATATCTTCGCATTGTTCACTGCGGTCGGCGCTTCGCCAAAGCCGGTGGCGATCAGCTTCAGCTTGCCGGGGTACGTCACGATGTCACCCGCCGCAAAAATGCCGGGAATGTTGGTCTGCATCCGCGTGTTCACCACGATGGCGTTGTCCTCAATATCAAGGCCCCACTTCACGATGGGGCCCAAGGAAGCGGAGAAGCCGAGGCTCCCGATGATCGAATCCATTTCGAGGTCCATCGTCTCCTTCGTGCGGTTCTCCATAATCGTGACGCCGGTCAAATGATCTTCGCCGCGCAGTTCCTTCAATTCATAGAACGTCTTGACGTGGACGCGGGACGCCGTCAACGACTTCACGTTCTCCTCGTGCGCCCGGAACTGGTCCCGCCGGTGAATGAGCGTGACCTGCTCCGCCACGGGCTCAAGCATCAGCGCGAAGTCGACCGCCGAGTCCCCGCCGCCGACGACCAGAACCTTCTGCCCTGCAAAGCGTTGCACATTGTCGATGTAATAATGGACTCCTTTCCCCTCATATTTTGCGACGTTCGCGACAGGCAGCGACTTCGGCGTGAACGCGCCGATGCCCGCCGTGATGACGACGGCCCGGCTCAGATGAACCTGTTTCGTGGTCGTCAGTTCAAACACATGGTCCGCGCGTTTCACCAGGGATTCGACACGTTCGTTCAGACAGATCGCCTGCTTGTACTGACCCACCTGCTCAAGGAGTTGATTGACGAGTTCCATGGCGCGGATCTTCGGAAACCCCGCGACATCGTAGATGTATTTCTCCGGGTACAATTCCGAGAGCTGGCCGCCGAGTTGCGGCAGACTGTCGATAATCTTCACCGACGCGTCGCGGATCCCCGCGTAAAACGCCGCAAAGAGTCCCGCCGGCCCCCCTCCGATAATCGTGATGTCATAAATCTTTTCGTCCCGTTCCAATGCCTGATTGTGTTCCAAATCACAATCCTCCTTAAAAATGATGCCCGGATGACGCCCCAGATGGACATAGGGGACATGGAATAATCTAAATTGAGCAGGCGCACAACGATATATATAGCGTCCGACTAAAGCCTCGGACGCTATATTTGGAATCATTGCGCCTGCATCGAGAACTTTATCCCATGTCCCATAGGCAGTATACTATATCGGCTCGCGCAAATCCAAGGACGGCCGGGAGACATGCGACATGAGGCCGTCCGGAAGCGATTCTCTCGCGATCAGCGCGACGCCGAGCGCATTGTCTGACGAAAACCGTCCGGCGCAAAAATGAAGCGGTCCCGCCGCGCCGTCCTCCTGGCCAAACCGCCGCAAAAGACGGGCCCGGATCGCGCGGTTGGACGCGACGCCCCCCACCAGGAGCACCTGTCCAATCCCTGTCCGTTCCCGCGCAAAGCGGACCATTTTCTCGATGGTCGTCGCAATCGCGCGCTCTGCGGCCGCAGCAACCGCGGCGGGAGGCACGCCTCGCTCGATCAGGCGGATGGCGGCGGCGAGCGGTCCGCTGAAACTCGGCCGCCCATCCCGCACGGCGGACGGAAGCGGCGGCAACGGGCCGTCCCACCGACCGGCCAGCATTTCAAGCTGAGGCCCCGCCGGAAAGAGCAGACCGAGTTTGACTCCCACGCGGTCGACGAACTGACCGACATGCAGGTCAAGCCCTTCGGCGAACGTGCGCAAATCATAGCCGCTCGTGCCCGTCCGCCCCAGCAAAACATCCGTCGTCCCGCCGGAGAGGTGCAGGGCGAGAAACCGCTCCCCGACCGGCAGGATCATACCCGACGTGGCGAGCCCGGCGGCGATATGCCCCGCCTGGTGCGTCGTTCGCAGGACGTCGGCGTGCGCGGCGGCGGCCATCGCCTGAGCCGCCAGCACGCCTGCGTGAAAGACGGGCATGTAGGATCCCTGCACAGCTCGCGGGCGGTCGCTGACCCCGACCACGCGCACATTCCAGCCGCCTTCTACCGCCGCCTGCCGCATGCGCTCAAGCAACGCAGGCAGGTGCTGGACATGCTGAAACAAGGCGGCGGATTGCATCAATCCACGCTCGCCGGGAGGCACTTCCAGCAGACGCCTGTCCTCATGGAGCCATTCTCCGCCGGACAACGCCACGATGCAAAGCGACGTCGTGTAGTTGCTCGTATCGACGCCCACCGCGACATCGCGCGTTCGCCCCGTCACGGCCGCATCGTCCCGCGCAGCGCAGGCAGATTGCGCAAAACCCCCGCCAGGACGCCGTTGATGAATTTGGCCGAGCGTTCCGTACCATACATTTTCCCCAGTTCCACCGCTTCGTTCAGGATGACGGGCGCCGGCAGATCGTCTTCGTAGAGCAGTTCGTAAACTCCGATGCGCAGGATGTTCCTGTCGACTCCCGGCATGCGGTCCACCTTCCACCCCTCGCTGTACTCCTCGATCACACCGTCGACGTTCTTTTGATTTTCGAGAATGCCGCGTAACAGGCTGCGAAAATACGTCCCGTCGTGCGCGTCGCGGCCGACGATATCCAGCGTATGGCCCACGGCTTCATCCTCATCCACTCGATTGACATCCAACTGGAACAATGTCTGCAGCGCCCTCTCACGGGCTGCATGCCGGCTCACACGCCCACTCCCTTCCCGGGGCTCAGCGATCAAAGCGGTCCGGATCCCAGAATCGCTCGATCATATCCTGCCAGCGTTCCCTGGTGTCAGCCATCCGGCCGACACTGTAGCCGATCACCACCAGAACCGCCAGCAGCAGTGTCGGCAGCAATCCGAAAAGCTCTATGAACAACCAGCAGAAAAAGCCCGCCGCCATTCCGATATAACGTTTTGGATACGATTCTATGCCGCGTAGAAATGACAACAAGCGGTCCACACCGATCACCCGCCTCATTCTGCACAGTTACGGATGCATGCCGACGTCATCGCTGGGCCGTCTCGGGCGCGAGACCCGAAACCTGCACATGCACCGCCGACACGGACAGCGATGTCGCATCGCGAATGCTTGTGATCACGGCGCGCTGCAACTGGTCCGCCATACCCGTCACGTCCACATGGGGCAACACGCGAATATGCAATGAAACGACCAGTCCCTCGGGCGACTCGTCCACGCGCGCCCTCAGGCGCTCGACGCCCTTGACCTGCCGGGACGCGCGCTCCGCCAGCTCACTCACGGTCGCGTGGCTGATGCGGATCTCGCCAACCTCCGTATCTTTTACGAACGAATGGATCTTCCGCCCGCCCCAGTGCAAAAGAAGCCAGCGAAATGACAGAAGCGCAACCAACAGGGCATACGTCGAGGAGATCGGCGCAGCCACCGCCACCGTCGAGAGGTAGACCACTTCCGAGACGCCGACGACGTACAGGACGACCCACAATAAACCGAGCAGAACCAATACGCTGTATATTCGCAAGATGACCCGATCCACAACCGCCACTTCATCTCACTCCTGCTGTGACCGCATCGTTTTTCATCATCAACGGCACAAAGGGACATGTGATAATCCAAATTGCGGCAGGCGCAGTCACTCCGTTCAGGTGACTGGAAGTTCCAAGCGGACAGCTGGCGGCCGCGGCGAAACCTCCGAATGTCACAGGTCCTCCGGCGCGACCGCGAGCCTGCCGAGTGCCGTCATCCATCCGTTATCGCACGCGTTCCTTCACATCTTCCTCGCGTTCGTCTGTCCGAAACGAGATTCCGAGTACGTTTACATTGACGGCCGTCACTTCCAGGCCGGTCATCCCTTCGATCGCGCGTTTGACGCTGTCCT
>JAJZZT010000371.1 GCA_021797415.1 Bacillota bacterium | reverse complement strand
CGCCCCATGGGCGCCGGCGACACAAACCAGGACTGCGGCACCCAGGACACCGCCGAACAGCACGATCCCGGTCCGGCTCTGCCACGAGGAAAAAACCACCCATCTCACATCCTTTTTCAGATCGTTCGCCACGGTGCTCTCATTCTATCGTTCTGCCAAAGCGAGCGCAAACCTCCGGCAAGCCATATGTCCGCCAGGCATTCGGCCGCGCATTCGCTCAGACGCGGGAGGATCGCGGATCAAACGCATCGCGCAGGCCGTCGCCGACAAAATTCACCGCAAGGATGGTGAGGATGATCAGCGCCGCCGGAGGAACCCATGCATACAGTTCCGCGTGCAGCGGTATGTATCCTGTGCTGGAGTTGAGAATGCCGCCCCAGGATGCGGTGCTGGGCGGGACCCCGAGCCCGATGTAGGACAGGGCCGCGTCCAGGCCGATGTACGCCGCAACCTGGAAACTCACGAGCACGATGATGACGCCCAGCGCGTTTGGAAGCATGTGCCGCAGGATGATCCGCCAGATTCCACAGCCGACCGTCCTTGCCCCGATCACGTAATCCTGCTCCCGCATCTGGGTAAAGACGCCGCGAATCAGTCGCGCGGGGGCGGGCCACGCCGTGACGCCGACGATCAGGACGAGCAGCCACCACTCGCCCGCTGTGTTGAACAGCGCTTCGACCGCAAGCACCAGACTGATGAAAGGAAAATTGAGCATGACATCGACAAGGCGCATCATGACGTTATCGAGCAAACCGCCGAAAAAGCCGGAGACAGCGCCGTAAAGCGTTCCGATCGCCATCGTCACGACGGCGGCGCAGACCGCAACCGTGAGATCGACGCGACCGCCGTACAAAACGCGCGCCAGATTGTCGTAGCCTGTTGAGTCCGTGCCCAATGGGTGCAGCGCGGTGGGAGGTGAATCCGTATTCGCGATGTCGGGCCGTCCCGGTGAATAATGGGTGAGAAGCGGAGCGGAAATGGTGATAAAAACGATCGCGCAAAGCAGGATCAACCCCGCCACCGCCAACGGATTGCGGAAAAACCGCTCGACCGACAGGCGCAGCAAAGACTTGCCCTGCGCTTTGCGTGCGGTTTCCGCCGCATGGGTATAATCGCGAACACCCATCAGGATCTCCTCTTTCTTTAAGAGGTTGTTCAGTTCAGTCACGGCGGACGCGCGGATCGGCGAAAGCGAGCAGGATGTCGGCGACCAGATTCCCGAACAGCACCGCGACGGCAAAAAACAGCGTGGTTCCGAGGATCAGGGGATAGTCCCGGTTCAGGCTCGCATTGATCGACAACTCGCCCATTCCGGGCCAAGTGAAAATCTGTTCCAGAATGACGGCGCCGCCGAACAGTCCGCCGAGATCCAGGCCAAACTGCGCGATCAGGGGGATCACCGCGTTGCGCAGCACGTGACGGAATAAGACGCCTGGCCCGCGCAACCCTTTCGCGCGCGCTGTGCGCACAAAATCAGCCACGATCACCTGCAACCCGGCGCCGCGCGCCAGTCGCGTATAATACGCAAGCCCAGGCAGCGCCAGGGCGAGAGCGGGCAGGATGAGATGCGTCAGGCGGTCGTCTAGGCCGCCCGACCACACGACGCCGGGCGTCACCGTCCCGGAGGACGGCAGCAGATGAAAGGTGAATGAGAACAGATCCAGAAGCAGCAGCGCAAATACAAATCCCGGGATGGAATAAAGCAATACCACGACAAACGAACTGACCATATCGAACGGACCGTTGACATGGCGCGCCTGATACAGCCCGACCGGGATCGAGACGGCGAGGATGATGCATTCGGCTGTCGCGGCAAGCAGCAGGGTGTTGGGCAGATAGGTCGCGATCAGTTCGGAAACCGGCCGATTGAGACTGTAGGATATCCCCAGATCTCCCCGCAGCAGATTCCGGATCCAGTCGAAATACTGCACAGGCAGCGACTCATTCAGGCCGTTCTCGCGCACCAGGCGCCGGTACACGGCATCCCCGCCCTGCAGGTGCGGATTGAACACCAACGCCTCAAAGGCATTTCCCGGCATCGCATGCATCAGCAGAAATCCGATCAGCGTGATCACAAACAGCGCCGGGATCAACCCAAGCAGGCGGCGGACGATATACGCGGCCACATCCATCGCTCCTTCTCGGACACCGCTGCCGCTAAACTCGCGATGAGCAAAGAGATGCCGGCGAGACCCAGCCTATTTTCATCCTGCAGATGGCTGCGCGGCGGTGCCGTGGAGTCCTATTGCAAAATCTCATGCGGTTGAAGGGGCGATCCACCATTTCCACGGGTCGATCGGTGTGCCGAATGTGTACGGCGACCAGACGAGTCCATGCACCTGCTTGTTGTAAGCGTAGATGCTGTCATCCGTCGTGAGGAAGTTTTCCGGCATCTGCTGATTGAGAAGCGTCTCAAAGCGGTAGATGATCTGCTTGCGGTACGCGAGATTGAATGCGGCCGCCGAATGCTGCAGGTGAATCAACCGGTCGCTTTGCAAAACGGCGGGATCCCTGGTGTCCGTCCAGTCGATCGACGTGGCGTTCAGGTTGTCCCCGGACCGCCACAGGCCGCGCGGATCCGGATCGGCCGCCAGCGACCAGGCGAGCAGAAATCCCTGGATCGGTTGCGCCCCCTTTCGGTCATTGTCAAGCTGGCTGAGAATCGCATTGAAGTTGACCGGCGGCAAAATCCTCAGATGAATCCGGACCGCTTGCATGAACTGCTGTATAAATGCGGCTTCCGACTGCACATTGGGATCGCCCGAATTGACCGTCAGCGTCGGCGCAAACGACCGACCGTTCGGCAGTGTGCGCCAACCGTCCGCGCCGACTCTCATGCCGATCGAGTCGAGCAGTCTGTCGGCGACGGCCGGTGAATACGCATAGGTGTGGCTCAACCTCTGGTCATACCAGAAATTCACGGGCGGCAACGGTCCGTTTTCCGGTCTGCCGTAACCCTTGTCGAGCGCCTGGACCAGCGCGTCGCGGTTGATCGCGTATTCAACCGCCCGACGGAAATTTGCATTGCGAAAGACAGTGCCGTATTCCGCGTTGTTCAGTCTCCAGCCGAGATAGCTGAATCCGTTGGACGGCAGGATCGCCACGCGAAGGTTCGGCAATACCTTGATCTTTTGCACGTCCCGCGAATGGATGGGGGCGATGGCAATCTGCCCCGACGCCAGCTCGCCGTTTACCACGTCCGGCATGACCACCTTCCACACGACCGTCTGGATATGCGGCGCGCCGAAGACATAGTACGGATTGCGCGTCTGCGTGACGGACTGGCCGGGAACGACGCTCTTGAACACGAACGCACCGCTGCCCACCGTGGGCGCTCTGTTGAATGATGAAGATTGCCATTTTTGCATGGGCATCCTGCCCAACACGGACGACGGCAAGGGCGTAATCCCGGCCCACTGTGAAGGCAGCACCGCGGCGTCTGGCTGCGGCATCGTCAGTGAAAACTCCCTGTCGTTGATGATCCGGAATCCCGTCGGCGTGGTTCCGTCTTGCAGCGGCTTATCCGCGCCGACCACGTTTTGCACCAGGTAGCCGTACGCGCCCTGATCCGCGATGTTGTACGTGCGGGAAGCCAGCCAGTCGACGCCGAGTTTGACGTCTTTTGACGTGACGGGAGCGCCGTCGGACCAGCGCGCCTGCGGGTTGATCCAGAAGGTGACCGTCCTTTTGTCCGGTGAGAACGTGTACTTGTCAACGAGATCGTATGTCAGTTGATCGTTCTGGTTGAACATCAGCAGGCTGTCAAACGCATAGGAGTCCGCCGTCGCCGTGTAGGCCGAGTTGCCCAGAAAGGGGATCATATTGCTGCCGAACGCCGTCGGAAATATCTCCACAAGCGTACTGCTGTTCAGGCCGTCCGTTCGCCCGGATGCGGCCGCCCGCGCGCCGTTGGAACGGACCCCGTCGCAACCCGCCAGCAGCGCGGCCAGACTCGCCACCGCGGCGGCAGACAGGCAGGCAGTGCATTTTTTCATCTGAAACCCCCCAGATTTTCACGAATACCCCCGCAATACAGATGGCATGCAACCCAATGATCGACTCCGCATTCGAGCAACCGGGGCCGCTCGTTGCGACAGATGTCCATCACCTTCGGACAGCGCGTGTGAAACACGCACCCGGAAGGCGGGGCGACCGGACTGGGAACCTCCCCCGCGAGCACGATGCGCTCTCGTCTTGCGTGCCTTTTCGGCTCCAAAGCGGCGGAGAGCAGCGCCTCGGTGTATGGATGCAACGGTCTGTCGTACAGCGGAGACTTTGCCGCATATTCGACAATCCGGCCCATGTACATGACCG
>JAJZZT010000272.1 GCA_021797415.1 Bacillota bacterium | reverse complement strand
AGGGTAAGTTGTCGATCATCCCATTGGGTGGGTTGGGCGAAATAGGGAAAAACATGACGGCCTACGTGTATGGAAACGACATGATCGTGGTGGACGCCGGATTGAAATTTCCAGAAGAAGAAATGCTGGGCATTGACGTGGTAATTCCCGACATCAGTTTTCTCGTGGAACACAGGCAGAAGCTGCGCGGCATTTTCATCACGCACGGCCATGAGGACCACATCGGCGGACTGCCCTACGTGTTGAAAAGTCTGCAGACACCCGTCTACGGCACCCGCCTTTCGCTTGGGCTGATCGAAGGGAAACTGCGCGAGCACGGCATTCTCGACCAGGCAAAACTGGTTCCGATCACGAACGAGAGTGTGCTGAACCTCGGCGCCTTTACTGTGACGTGCTTCAATGTCAATCACAGCATTCCCGGCGCGGTCGGGTTTGCCATCGATACGCCGGAAGGCATTGTGGTCCAGACGGGCGATTTCAAGTTCGACCTGACACCCGTTGACGGCACGCACGCCGATTATGCAAAAATGACGGCCCTGGGCGAACGCGGCGTGCTGGCGCTGTTGTCCGACAGCACAAACGCCGAACGGGCTGGGTTCACCATGTCCGAAAGGACGGTCGGCCAGACGATCAACGAGGTGTTTCGCAACGCCGACGGAAGGATTATCCTGGCCACATTCGCATCCAATATCCACCGGTTGCAGCAGGTGATCTTTGCGGCCGAGCGAATGGGCCGCAAAGTGGCGATCGTGGGCAGGAGCATGGTCAACAACATCACGATCGCGCGCGATCTGGGGTATCTGCAGGTCCAGCCGTCCACGCTCGTTGAACCGGAGGAATTGAGCCGCTACGAGCCGCGGCAGTTGGCCCTGCTCACGACGGGATCGCAGGGGGAGCCGATGTCCGCCCTGACGCGGATGGCGCGCGCGACGCACCGCAAGGTGGAGATCCTGCCGGGCGATACGGTGATCATCGCGTCCTCTCCCATTCCCGGCAATGAGAAGTCGATCTCGCGCACCATCGACCAGTTGTTCCGCGTCGGCGCGCACGTGATCTACCAGTCGGTCTCCGGAGTGCACGTCTCGGGGCACGGCAGCCAGGAAGAACTCAAGTTGATGTTGAACTTCATCCGCCCGAAGTATTTTGTGCCAGTGCACGGCGAGTTCCGGATGCTGAACAGGCACGCACAACTAGCGGAAGCGACGGGTGTGGACCCGGAGAATGTCTTCATCATGGAACTCGGCGATGTGCTGGAGCTTCAGGGCAAAAACGCGCGCATCGGGGCGAAGGTGACGGCGGGCGCCGTGTTGATCGACGGCCTCGGCGTCGGCGACGTCGGGAACATCGTGCTCAGAGACCGCAAACTCCTGTCGCAGGACGGCATTCTCGTCGTTGTGGTCACACTGTCCAAGCAGACGGGGCAGGTGCTCTCCGGACCCGACATCATATCGCGCGGGTTTGTCTACGTGCGGGAGTCCGAGGAATTGATCGATGAGGCCAATCGCGTGGTGACAGCCACCCTGCAGCGCCTGACGACGGACAACGTGAGCGACTGGTCGGGACTCAAGACCGGCGTGCGCGACGCATTGAGCCGGTTTCTCTATGAGCAGACGAAACGCCGGCCGATGGTCCTGCCCATTATCATGGAAGTTTGAACCGGGATTGTCTCCATAACTCGCGCGGTTGGGATACAGCGACTCGGGCGAGAGATACTACCCTCGTGAAATTGGCGAGGGGTGACGGAAATGGTGCAAAAAAGGCTTTCGGGGCCGAACGCGGGCATGACGAAAACCAATGAGGCGCTGCAGCCGCCGGACGGGCAGACGGATTCTCCTCCGGGCGCCACGGTTGCGGAAAATATCGAGCGGCTGGGCCAGACCAATCCTGTGCTGGATCCATCGAACATCTACTGCCTGACCATCGTGGGACAGGTTGAGGGACACGTCATTTTGCCGCCGCAAAACAAGACCACCAAGTACGAGCATCTCATTCCGCAACTGGTGGCCGCGGAACAGAATGACGCCATCGAAGGCGTGCTGGTCATTCTGAACACGGTGGGCGGCGATGTGGAAGCGGGTCTGGCCATCGCCGAGATGATCTCGTCGCTGTCCAAACCGTCCGTGACGCTTGTGCTCGGCGGCGGGCACTCGATCGGCGTGCCGATCGCCGTGGCGGGCGACCGCTCGTTCATCGCGGAAACGGCCACCATGACGATTCATCCGATCCGGCTGAACGGCCTCGTGATCGGAGTGCCGCAGAGTTTTGAGTATCTGGAGAAGATGCAGGAGCGCGTGCTCCATTTTATCACCATGCATTCGCGTATATCGGAAGAGGCGCTGCGCGAGCTCATGCTGAGGACGGGAGAACTGGCGAGGGATATCGGCACGACCGTGGTCGGGCGCGATGCGGTGCAGTACGGGTTGATCGACGAGATCGGCGGGTTGGGACAGGCCATGGCCGCCCTGCGGTCTCTCATCGAAGCGAACCGGGACGGCTCGGCGGGCGGTGGACTGCAATGATCTTCTGGTCGGTGGTGCCACTGGAACAGGTGCTTGCGGGCTATGACGATCCTGGGCGCGCGCCGCAGTTGCATGTCATGCGCGTCCAGGGCGTGGACATGCTGGTCGAACCGCTGTCACCCTGGTCTGTGAAGGTTCACAGGCTGCTTTCGCCGCGTCCTTCCGATTACCTCGATCCGCGCTTCGCGCCCGGCCAGGTCATCGAATGGCACTGGGATTGAAGGAAACGCGCCTCTTTCCGCGAATAGTAAGGGGTGTGTGTGTAAGGATGTGCGCGTGCGGGACGCATCCGCGCGGGCTGGGGGCTGTTGCCGATGGCGAAGTTGGATCATGCGAAGCGCGTCTTGAAATACGAGATATTTGGATTGTTTCTGCTTGTTCTGGGACTGGTGACGCTGGGCGATCTCGGCGCGGTGGGACAGTCGCTTGATGATCTGTGTGTGATGCTGGCGGGAAACTGGCACTTTCTCATCCCGCTGTATCTGCTGTGGGTTGCGTTCATCATCATGATACGGCGCAACCGCTTCCGTTTCACCCCGTTTCAGATCGGTGTCGTGATCATCGGCATGATCATCCTGGCGTGGAGTGAACTCGATCTGTACGCCCAGGCGACGACCGCATACGGCACGGGCGCCCGGCCGAATCTGCTGCATCTCACGCAACTGGGGATCGCGTCGTTGACGCAGTCCCTGCATGTCGTGCTGGTTTCGCCCGCCGGCACATTGCCGCCTGAAAATGCGGGAGGAGGAATGGTCGGCTACACGCTGTTCACGGGATTGAAGTACCTGTTTGCCGTCACGGGAACGCTGCTTGTCCTGGTCGCGGCGACGATTGTGGCGTTGATCCTGATCACGCGCCGGTCGCTTGTCGCCACGATCGAACGCGGTTCGCGTTATTTTGAACAGCGGGTTGACCGCGGCTTTGCGCGCGCGATGCGCGTGCTTGCCCGCGCGCTCGGCGCATCGGCGGACCGGGCGGTGCGGCGCAAGGCGGAGAAACCCGCCTTGCGCCCGGAGGAAAACGGACCGGGCGCAGACGGGGAGAACTTTGCAGAAGATGCCGCGGACAGTGCGCGCCAGAATTCTTCCGGGCGCTGGTTCGCTCGGCGCAAAAAGCTACGCGGCAAAGCGGCGCCGGCAAAGGAAACGGCGCCGGTTAGTGATGCGGCGCCGGACGGGGCCGCGCCGGCCGCGGTAGAGCAGGAGACCTCCTTTCCTTTTCCCGACTTTGGGATAAGCTTCCCGGCAGAACCGGTATATGAAGACTTTTTTACATCGGCCGACGGCGGCGATGCGCAGGCTGTCGACGAGGATGGGCGCGCGCCGGCCGCGGCGGACCAGACGGCGCCGGCGGGCCGGTTTGAACTCGACGAGAGCACGGGCCGCCTGCGCATGAAACTGCCCCAGCCCGAGACTTCACCCGTGTTGCACGATCCGCCGGGCGGATTGAAACAGGGGACGGTTTCCGCCACGGACGCGAACGCTTCGTCCGAGGATCAGGACAGGCCCTACCGGCTGCCGGATGCGCGCATCCTGGATCGCGGGGCTTCGCGCCGGACGGACGGCGCGGGAGCCGACCGGGAATTGCAGGCAAACGCGAAAAAACTTCAGGAGACGATGGAGAGCTTCGGCGTTCAGGTGAAAATACTCGGGTTCAGCCGCGGGCCGGCTGTCACGCGTTACGAGATTCAGCCCGCCATGGGGGTCAAGGTGGCGCGCGTGGTGAGTCTTTCCAACGATCTTGCGTTGGCGCTTGCCGCGCGGGACATCCGGATGGAGGCGCCCATTCCGGGAAAGT
>JAJZZT010000347.1 GCA_021797415.1 Bacillota bacterium | reverse complement strand
TCTTTTCCGTTTTACCGACTCTTCCGTTTCACCGCGCAGCGCGTCCTGTGCTGTCCGAGCATGGCCATGCGCTCCACGGCCATCATATCCCCCTCAAGATAGGCAAATTCCATTTCCGCGCCCCGCTCGGCACGCTCTGGCGCGCGTCTCGTCACGTCGCCGATGCTCACCTGCAACGGTTCAAAATAGACTGCCGCGACGATTGCCGCCTCATCGCCCGCCGCGCCGGCGTGCGCAGATCCGCGCAGGTGGCCCATGATCATGACATCACCCGACGCAATCACGCGCCCGCCCTGATTCACATCGCCCAACACCACGACATCTCCGTCATGCTCGATCACTTGGCCCGAACGTACAGTTCCTTTATGAATATATGGTGGTATGGCGGGTTGTTCAGAAAGTTCCGGAGCCCCGGAAAATCCTTCGACAACCAGATTTCCCTTGTTTGTGAGAATCTCGCGGAGAATCTCGCATTCCTCATCGGTCAAACGCCGCTCACCAGGGTCCACATAGGCGACGACTGCCGCTGTCTCGGCGGCGTTCTCCCGCCCGCTTCCCTGCAGCAGGCGTTCCAGTTCCACGGCCAGTTCGCCGACCGGAGCGTCCTCGGACAGCACAAACAACAATCCGTTGCGAATCCCGCGGATCGTCACCAACCGGCTCGCGCCGGACTGTTCACGCGTCAACCTTGCTACCGTTCCCATCACTGCCCTCCCGCCCCGCTCCGCTCTGCATCGCCGCTTCTTTGAATATTCCACGCCACTCTGGAATTTTCCTGCCTCGGTGCAGCAAAGAATCGATCAAACATCTCGCGGGCGACAGGGACCGTGGAATCGGCACCGTGTCCGCCGCCCGGAATCACGACGGCAATGGCGATGCGCGGATGTTCGAACGGAGCAAAACCAATGAACACCGCATTGTCGAACCCATTTACTCCCGTCTCCGCGGTTCCCGTCTTGCCCGCCACACTGTACGTCAGCGGGGCGCCGGAATGGAATGTCCCGTACGCCGTTCCATCGCGGCGATTGCAGGCGAGGTACATCCCCTCCCGAACCACCCGGATGTCGTCTGCCGTCACGCCGAGTTGGCGCAGAGTCGTTACCCGCCCGGTTCCAGATTCCGCATGATGTCGCCACGCACTGACCGCCACTCTCCTCCCGGAGAGAATCCTGTCCACGACATGGGGGCGGATCAAATGACCGCCATTGGCGAGGGCGGAAGCGTAGACACAGAGTTCCAGCGGGGTGAACACCTCGTTCTGGCCAATGGCCGTATAGGGGAGATCTGTCAATTGACCTGAATTTTCATTGACAAAACCAACCTCCGTACCGGGAAGGTCAATGCCTGTTTCCGCGCCGAGTCCAAGCGCCCGCTGCATGCGCTCAAGCGATCGCAAAACAGACAGCCGGTTGTGATTGAGCCAATTCGCGACCGACACTCCGGCAGGCGGCGGCCAGCGTCCGTAACGCAGACTGGCGCGGTAGAAAAATACGTCGCATGATTCGGCCAGCGCATCCACCACGTTCACCCGGCCATGCTGCGTCCAGCAGCGGATGACCGTCCCGTCGGAGGCGGGCAGTCTCAGGCCGCCGTCGCACTGCAGCGCAGTCCGTCCGTCGATGGCGCCATTGGCCAGCGCGAATAAAGCGGTCGCCGGCTTGAGCACCGAACCAGGGGCAACCGGCGCCTGAGTGGCCCAGTTTCGCTCCGCGGGAGCAAATTGCCGCTGGTACAGCGCATAGGACAAACCTTTGACAAACCACTCGGGCCGATAACCAGGGACGCTGACCATGGCCAGGACGGCTCCCGAGCGAGGATCGATCGCCACCGCCATGCCGTGGGTAACCTTGTGGCCGCGCGCACGCAGCAGGCGGAGCCGCCGCTCCAACTGTCGCTGGACGTATTCCTGGTACGCCGCGTCGAGCGTCAACACAAGCGCGTGCCCGGAACTCGCCACGAGAGAGTCGGGAGACAGGCGAACAGGAATCCCTGAACTGTTCACCTCAACGGCGATGCGGCCCGGAGAACCGCGCAGTTCACTGTCGTAGAAACGCTCGACGCCGCTCCAGCCGATCTTCGTGTCCGGTGGAAACGCCAGCTTACGCACGTATTCGGACTCCTTGCCGACAGGAATGGAATTGATATAGCCGATCACATGGGATGCAACGTCTCCGTGGGGATAGACGCGCAGGGGATCGGGAATGACCTGGACGCCGGGAAGATCCTCCTGGTGTTCCCGCACCATGGAGACGACCGTGAGGGAAACGTGACTGGCGAGCCCGACTTGTATGGAACCCGCGGCTGCGGCAAACTTTCGTTCCAGCACGGCTGCCGGCACCCGCAGGCAGCGCGCCAGCAGACGAATGTCCGGAATGGACGGAACAGCCCGGCCGTTGCGGATATAGCTCAGACTGTAACTGGGCACATCGTACACCAGCGGCTGGAGATGGGCGTCGTAGATCACTCCCCGCGCGGCCGGCGTCGCAAACACGTCAACCCGGTTGCGCTCCGCCTGCCGGCTGAATTGGTCTCCGTGCGCCACCTGAACCACGGCCAGGCGGGCAATGAGCAAAAGCGCCACAGCCGCCACCAATCGTTCGAGCACCGACAGCCGCCACAGGCGCAGGCGGAAGCGGCGTTTCTTTTCATCCTGTGGCATAGATTCCCCACTGAGAGCGTGTGCCCAGCCAATTCCCGGACTTCATCACACGCCTCCCAACGCCGTCGCATGGATTGTCGGCCGCCGGACCGACGATCCTAAGCTTGCCAAAAGCGCCGTCATCCATGCGCCCGCACCACCCGCAGCAGGATGAAAACTTGCTGGGTCGCGGGCGCGATCGCGCGCCAAGCCAGCAGTGAAATGAAGGCTTGCTGAGTCGCCGGCGTCCCTTTGCTCGTCGCGAGTTTAGCGCCATCGGCAAGGTTTGCTAGGGCGTCGTCATTCCCTTTGCTCGTCGCGAGTTTAGCGCCATCGGCAAGGTTTGCTGGGTCGGCGCCGTCCCTATGCCTAGCGAGTTTTGCACCATGGACAAGGTTTGCTGGGTCGCCGGCGTCCCTTTGCTCGTCGCGAGTTTAGCGATAGCGGTGTCCGAGCAGGAGCAAAGGGATACTGGCGGCTAGCCCCTGACCCTCATTTTCAAGATAGACAATCACCAGGACCGGCTACGCACGGTTGTTATTGTACGTTGCACGTTGCCTGAGCCTGAACGCCCTTCGGTACAGCGGGTACACCAATATCATGCAGAGCATGGTGGTCAGGGACGTGCGGGACGAAAACAGCAACATGGTGTGCAGCGACCAGCCAACGGAGCCGAACAGCCTGCCGGCCCCAAAGGTGGTCCAATTGAACAGTTCCTCTCCAAGCCCCGCCAGCAGCATGGCGAGCAACAGGCTTTCACGCATGACAAGCCCCCGGACGTATCCAGCCAGATATCCCGCCAGCGCATACGCAAACGCCGTCTCGCCCAGAAACCCGGAATAGCTTGCATCCTCGATGAATCCGATGCCGAACCCGAAGGCCAGGGCGAGCGACGGCGTGCGCAGCAACCCGACCATGATGACCCCGTCCAGAATGATGTTGGGAGCGTACGCCCTGACGAAAGGAAGGCTCAGTACGGTCGACTCAAGAATGAGGCTCAGGAACAGAGCAAGGAAGAGCAGCGCGGATTTCACGGCAACACCTGCCCCGGCCGGGGCGCCAGCACAAACACGTACGTGAGGTCGTTCATGTTTGCGGCGGGCGACAGAACGGCGGACCGCGTGATGCCCGATCCATTCGCCGTAAACGCGCTGATGCGCCCGATCAGAATGCCCTTGGGATAGATGTCGCTCAATCCCGATGTCACCACCAGATCGCCGACGTGCGCATTTGACGACAACTGGGAGATGAACTGCATCGCCAGCATGCCGGGATTCGTCGTGGAGCCGGTGGCAATGCCAAACGGCGGTTGTCCCGACGTGACAATGGTGGCCGACACTCCGTCGGCCGTTTGCGTCGAAGTCATCAACACAGCGATGGAATTGTACCGCGCGACCGACATCACCCTCCCCACCAGGGCGCCGTCCTGACTTAGCAGCGGCATGTTCGGGCGCACGCCTTCCGCGCTGCCGGCCGATATCGTCACTTCCGCATTCCACGTGAGCGGACTGCGTCCCGTCACCTGCGCGGCGATCAAACGAAACTGGGGATTGTGGGACTCAAAGTGCAGCATCCGCTTCAGATTCCCAATCTGCTGCTGTTGTTCCGTCAACTGCATGCGAAGCGTGGCGTTCTCGTTGGCCAAAAGTTTGAGCGCCGCCGTTTCTTCGTAAAGTGTGCTG
>JAJZZT010000447.1 GCA_021797415.1 Bacillota bacterium | reverse complement strand
ACTTCGACGACTCACGTATGAGGTGAACAAGCCATGACATGGTTGAAAGACGTAATCGGAACCGAGAAGCCCATTATTGCCATGTGCCATCTCTTGCCTTTGCCGGGAGATCCGTATTATGACAGGCGCAAAGGAATGTCGTATGTTCTTGAGATGGCGCGCAACGATTTCTTGGCACTGCAGGATGGTGGGGTCGATGCGGTCATGTTCTCGAACGAGTTCAGTCTCCCCTACCTGACAGATGTCAAGACGGAAACCGTGGCGGCCATGGCACGGATTATCGGGGAATTGATGCCCGAGATCCGGATTCCGTTTGGCGTCAATGTCCTTTGGGATGCAAAAAAGTCGCTTGATCTGGCTGTCGCAACCGACGCCCAATTTGTCCGCGAGGTCTTTTCCGGTGTTTACGCGAGCGATTTTGGCGTGTGGAACACAAATGTCGGTGAAACGGTGCGGCATCAATATCGCATCGGAGCCGGGAATGTCAAGTTGTTGTTCAACATCGTCCCGGAAGCGGCCAAGTACCTGGCGGACCGTGATGTTTCCAGCATCGCCAAGTCGACCGTGTTCAATAACCGCCCGGACGCCCTGTGTGTATCCGGTCTCACGGCCGGTGCGAAGACGGATGCGCAGACGTTGCTGCGTGTGAAAGAGGCGGTTCCCAACACCGCCGTACTCGCAAATACAGGCGTTTGTCTTGACAATCTGCGCGAGCAACTCTCTGTCGCCGATGGGGCGGTGGTGGGGACGGCGTTCAAATTTGACGGTGTGTTTGACAAGCATGTGGATATTGAGCGTGTAAAACATTTTATGGAAGAGGTGCGCAAGTTTCGGGCGTGACTGCGCAGCCGATTGCCGCTGTAGTATCATGGTGGAAACGACCCGCAAAAGGAGCGCGTCCGGCTGTGGAGTCCATGCCATTTGGCGACGGATTCGAAGTAGAACAGAGTCTCTTTCCGTCAAAAACATTTCTGATTATCTGCCGGGCCGTTTGGCAGTGGGCCATCGTGGTCCTGTACGCCGCGTCGTCGCAATCCGATCGGGGCAAGGCGGTTTACGCGGTGACGGCGGTTCTGTTTATTGCCGGCAATATTCTTCTGCTCACCCGGATTGACCATTTCGGATGGCCCGAGGTGCAGCGCCGGACCCTGTTGGCAGAAACGGTGCTCGTCGCGGTTGTGGAACTGTTCATGTTCGGGCAATCTCCCTTGGGGCCGGGCGTTCTCTTGATGTTGCCGACAGTGGCGGCGTATATGTGGATGTTTCCGCCGGGCAGGACACAGAGGGTCATGGTTGCCGTGATGGCCTTGCTGTTTCTGGATCAGGCCCGTTTCTGGGACATCGGCCGGTGGGCAGGTCCCGCGGGAGCAAGTGGGAGCGCTATGATTCTGACCGTTTTATACGGAATCATTCTTCTCCTGGGTACGCTGCTCGCCCGCACTCTGCAGCAGCAAAGCCGTGAGAGGCGGGAGTTCCGCTCCGCCATGCAACGGGTGCGGGAACAAGCGGAACAGCTCGTCCGCGTCAACGATCAGATCCACGAGTATGCCGGCCGGGTGTATATCCTGGCCGCAGCCGAGGAGCGCAACCGGATCGCCGGAGAGATTCACGATACGGTCGCGCACCGTCTGACGGCGTTGCTGGTGCAACTCCAGGCGGCGCGAAGGATTCTGGAAACCGGCGACAAAACGACGGCCGACGGCAATTTGGACGTGTGCGAGGAACTGGCGAGAGAGTCTTTGGAAGAGGTGCGGCGTTCGGTCCGGGCCATTCGCAGGACGCCGGACACGGAAGGGATTGCAGCATTGCGGAGATTGACGTTGCAATACGCGGCGCTCACCGGGATGGTGATTGAATTTGCCGTCGATCCGACGGTGGACTCCTTGCCGTCGCAGATGATGGCCGTCCTTTACCGGGCGATCCAGGAGGGGCTGACCAACGCGCAGCGGCATGGGCGAGCGACAAAGGTGGACATACGGATGTCGCGCTCCGGCGCGCAACTGCGCCTTGACATCGCAGACAACGGACGGGGCTCGGCCAGCCCGGTTCCCGGCTTTGGACTGTCCTCGATGAGGACGCAATTGCGCCGGTACGGAGGGGACATCAAGGTGTGGTCGGAACCGGGCAGCGGCTTTCAACTCAGCTTGTGGTTGCCGGTCTGGGAGGGGGAATCCGCGTGATCCGGGTCTTGATCGTCGATGATCAGCGCCTGATGAGGGAGGGGCTAAAAACGCTGCTAGAACTGGAACCGGACCTCCATGTGACCGCCACGGCATGCCACGGCGAGGAGGCTGTCCATGCGATCCTCGCGCGGCCAGTCGATGTCGTTTTGATGGACATCCGCATGCCGGTATGCAGCGGAATAGAGGCGACGCGCCGGATCAAAGAGCGGTGGCCGGAGATTCGCGTGCTCATGCTTACGACCTATGAGGAGAAAGACGATGTCGTGGGCGCGCTGTCGGCGGGCGCTGTGGGCTATCTCCTGAAAGACATGCCCGCCGGGGAGATCAGCGCCGCCGTGCGGACCGCCTATTGCGGCGGGGCGGTTCTGCCGCCTGGCATCGCCCGTACGTTTCTGTCGGCGGTTCAGGAACAGGGCGCCGTCCGGTCTGCCGACGCTGCGCAAGTTGCTTCGGGCGAGCCTGCGCCGGGCTTGCCGCTCGCGGACGGGACCACGCAGGACGCCGGACTGACCGAACGGGAAAGGGATGTCCTGCACTGCCTGGCGCAGGGCATGTCAAACCGGGAGATTGCCGGGACGCTGCACGTGACGGAAGGCACCGTAAAGAATCATATGAGCAGTCTCATGGACAAGCTGGAGCTGCGCGACCGGACGCAGGCCGCCCTGTTTGCCGTTCGGCATGGATACGGGCGGATATCGGAGTCATCCCCCTGACTTTGGGCGTCATGGCATGACTTTGGTCATGGATGGATCTGCGAGGGCGCCGGGGAGGGCCCGTTTTTTCTACCCTTTTTCACGCGCTCGCACAGAGTGCTTCGGGTTACCATGGGATCAACCCAATCGGGAAATGGGGGTCTCGGCATGCTGGAGGTCCAGCGTCTGTCCAAACGGTTCGGGGCGAACCGGGCGGTGAAAAATGTGAGTTTTCAGGTGCATCCAGGAGACTCGTTCGGGCTCCTGGGTCCGAATGGAGCCGGGAAGTCCACGATCATTTCCATGATCTCCGGATTTCTGGCCGCGGACGAGGGCGAGGTCTTGTTGGAAGGCCATTCTCTTGGCCGGGAACCGCGTTACGTCAAGCGTCGCATTGGGTTGGTGCCGCAGAGCATCGCTCTTTACGAGCATTTGACGGCGGAAGAAAACCTGAAGTTTTGGGGGGCCATTTACGGCGTCACCGGATCTGAGCTGCGCGCTAACGTGGACTGGTGCTTGCAGGTGGCGGGCCTAGAGGAGCACCGTGGGAAAATCGCGGGCAAGTTCTCCGGGGGCATGAAGCGCCGCCTCAACATCGCGGCGGGTCTTGTCCACCGGCCGCAGTTGCTGATCATGGACGAACCGACGGTCGGCATCGATCCGCAATCGCGCAACCACATTCTTGAGACGGTCAAGCAACTGAATCAGGACGGGATGACCGTGATCTATACCAGCCACTACATGGAAGAAGTCCAGTTCCTGTGCAAGCGTTTGGCCATTCTCGACCACGGCGAGATGATCGCGTACGGCAACCTGGATGACGTACGGCAACTGGCCGGGACGCTCGCCACGATCACCATCGATGTCCGGGGCGACTTGCGCAGCGCGGTCGCGGAACTGCGCCAGGACCTGACCCTGAAGCAGGTGGAGGCAAGCGAACAATCCCTCGTGTTTCAAAGCGAGGATGCGGCGGTCGCCGTTGGCAAGGCGGTGATTGTGCTCAGTCGGCACGACCTGCAACCGGTCCGCATCAACGTGGAGGAGCCCAACCTGGAATCCGTATTTTTGCGGGTGACCGGACGGCAACTGCGTGACAAGGGAGAGGGGGCAAGCGCGTGATGGTCCGTATCGCATGGCAGATGACAAGGCTCAACCTGCTGCGGATCTGGCGCGACAAACGGGCGCTCTTTCTGCTGTTCGGCATGCCCTTGGTTCTCACCTCCATCCTGAGTTTTGCCCTGGGCAGCGTCTTTGGCGGGAATGCGATCCCGAAGTTCACGGTTGCGGTCTATAACGCGGATCATGGACCGCTGGGCGTCCGCCTGACCGATTTTCTTGCAGGACAAAAGAAGCAATTTGACGTGATTCAGGCGGGGAGCCTGAACGCCGCGCGGAAATTTTCCGCGACAGACCAGGCCGCTGTGGTTGTCGCGATTCCCGCGGATTATTCTTCGAAG
>JAJZZT010000278.1 GCA_021797415.1 Bacillota bacterium | reverse complement strand
CGATGGTCACCATGCCGACGAGCCGTATCCTGTTCTCCAACACGGGAACCCCGCTCACTTTGCGGTCCGCGAAGAGCAGCAGCATATCCTTCACGCTGATATCGGGCCGGACGCTGATCACATCGCGAATCATGATATCCTGCGCGGTGGCCATTCTGGTTCACATCTCCTCTGCTTGCGCTTTTCAAGCGCGCTCATGTCCCGGTCTCGTACATTCCCCGCTCGCCTGCCCTCTTTTTGAACAGGATCTACAAGATCATGGTACTTCAGAGAAAAAACAAAAGTCAACGTCAACGTGAATTATTGTCTCGCCTAAAACGTTCCGCCATGCCTTCAGATACGCCTTCGACTGGCCGCGCGGGATACTCAAAGAGGTCCCAGGTTCCAGTCCGTCAGGAGTTATTCCCGGGATGCGTATCCGCCCGCGCATTCCCCTTCAGGCGCGAAGCGCCAGGCGAAGGGAAGTTCATTCGCAATTCTACGAGGTTTTCTTGACCGGACAATTTGTGTACTATGGTGTGCATGGGCGTCGTTCCAGAACCGCTCCATAACCATCACGTCTGGAGGTCTCCAAGTGGTTCATGCACACCTGATCCCCGCCTTCGTGGCCGGCATCATTGAAGGCATTGTCGAATGGCTGCCCGTCAGCAGCAAAACTATGATCACCATTTATTTCTCCGCCGTGGGCCTCAACGTCAAAAGTGCGTACAACTTGGGCCTCATCGCCAACTTCGGGTCGTTCTTCGCCGCGGTCTACTACTTTCGCCGCGAAGTCTGGGGCGTCCTGAAGGCTCTCGCGCATCCGTTTTCCGATGAACCGAACGCCCGTCTGCTGCGCTTTCTCTTCATCGGGACGCTGGCCACCGGGGTCGTCGGCATTCCTCTGTACATCGCGGTTCTGAACACCTTCAGCACCGTCGGCGGTTCCATCGCCATGATCATCATCGGCGCGTTGCTCCTCGTCACCGCCTTTGTCACCCGGCGCAAAGAGCAAATGATGAAAGACGCCCTGCAAAAGACGACCGTGGACAGGCCCGTGACCGCCGTCTCCGCCGTCGTGACGGGCGCCCTGCAGGGGCTGGCCGCATTGCCTGGCATGAGCCGCAGCGGGATGACCATCACCCCGCTGCTCTGGATGGGATTCTCCGGCGAGGAGTCGCTGCGGCTGTCCTTTATGCTGGACGTGCTGGCTCTCCTCGGAGCGGGCGTGGTCCCTGTTCTCATCGGGCACGGCGGACGCGCCGCCGTGTTGCAACTGGGCTGGGGAGCGACCCTGCTCATGCTCGTCGTGGCGGCCATCGTCTCGTTTCTCGCGATCAACGCCGTCCTGAGTCTGGCGAAAAAATGGCGCACATCCGCCGTGACGCTCGCGATCGGCGTGGTTACCCTGCTTGTTCCCATCGCATCGCTCATCAAGCTGTAGTCCTTGCCGGATTTTATCCGAAAGCACCGTGAAGCCCCCGGTCATCCATGGGGAGAGGATTTAGCGCTGTTCTTTCCTCGGAGGACATGTGATCAGCGGACCTTATCGCATGTCCTCCAGACGCCACGCACACGCGTCATAGTCTCCTACAAGGCGCGGGACAACGAGTCCCGCGCTCATCAGTTCGTCACCGCCCGCTATCCACGCCTGTCGCCCGTCGGCGGCAGTATCCGCCTGCTCCCACACAATGCGTTCCAGCCGATAGTCCCGCTGCGGATCCAGCCCGTCGAGCCGCAGCACCACCTGCGGCGCATTCGCTTCCGCCAGGATCCGGACGTATGTCACAAGAGCCTCTGTCTTTTCCGCATTCACGTACATCCACGCCGCGTCTCTTGCGTTCGCCGGATCCCTAAGCCGGTACAGGTCGCCAAACTGGACAAGCGGACGGACGCGCTTGTAAAACGCGATCTGCTCTTTCATCATGTCCCGCTCTTCTTGCGACAGCTTGCGCACGTCCAGTTCATAACCCAGATTCCCCATCATCGCCACCAGCCCGCGCGTCGCAAGCGGCGTGACGCGCCCCACCTGATGGTTCGGCACCGCCGACACGTGGGCCCCCATCGCCGACGCCGGATAAAGCTGGCTCGTGCCGAACTGGATATCCAGGCGGGCGATCGCGTCCGTATTGTCACTCGTCCAGACCTGCGGCATGTAGTACAGCATGCCTGGATCAAACCGCCCTCCGCCTCCCGAACAACTTTCAAACAGGATGTCCGGAAAACGCCGCGTCACCTCTTCCATCACGCGGTACAAGCCCAGCATGTAGCGGTGCGCCGTCTCCCGCTGCCGGTGCGCCGGCAAAAGCGCCGAGCCCACCTCTGTCATATGGCGGTTCATGTCCCATTTCACATAACGGATCGGGGCGCTCTGCAAAATGTCCGTCAATCGCCGGACGATCTCCGCGCACACATCCTCGCGGGAAAAATCGAGCACCAGTTGGTTTCGCCCCAGAGTACGCTCCCGGCCCGGCACATGCAGGCACCAGTCCGGGTGCGCACGGTACAGGTCGCTGTCCGGCGACACCATCTCCGGTTCGAACCACAGCCCGAATCGCATGCCCCGCGCACCCAGTTCCCGCGCGATGTTGGCCAGTCCGCCGGGCAGTTTGCGCAAGTCGACCGTCCAGTCGCCGAGCGACGATCCATCGTCATCCCGCTTGCCGAACCAGCCGTCGTCCAGCACGAACAACTCCACGCCGAGTTCCGCTGCGGACGATCCCAGATCGAGCAGCGTCTCCCGGTCAAAAGAGAAGTACGTCGCTTCCCAGTTGTTGATCAGTATGGGTCGCGGGAGATCCCGGTGGCTCCCGCGCGCCAACCGGGTGCGAAACAGTCTGTGCCAGGAGCGCGACAGCCCGCCCCACCCCTTTCCGGAGTACGCCAGTAGCGCTTCCGGAGCATGAAACGTCTCGCCCGCTTCCAGATGCCACGCGAAATCAAACGGGTTGATCCCCGCCGCAACGCGCAATGTCCGGAACTGATCGACTTCCGCGCCCATCAGGAAATTTCCGCTGTACACCAGCGCCAAGGCCAACACCTCTCCCCGACGCTCATCGGTTCCCGGACGCGCCAGCGCAAAGCAGGGGTTCTGTTGATGGCTGCTCGCGCCGCGCCGGCTCTCGATCCAATGTCCGCCGCCGGTTACCGGCCCCTGTACCACGGTGCGTTCCCGCGCCCACGCGCCCGAAAGCTGCCGGTACTCGTAATCCGCGTCGGACAAATCCAGCGCGGCTGACAGGACACGCAACAGGCGTACAGACTCGGTTCCGCCGTTGGTCACCGATACGGAACGCGCGATCACACTGTGTTCGGCAAAAGCGGTATACCGCAGCGTCACCCGCACCTCTGTGAGTGGATCAAGCAGATCAATCTCCAGCGTATCGGCCTCCGTCTCCTGTTCGACATAGGTGGCGGGCAAACCCGGCAGTGACGGCTTGCCTGGCAGGATGCGATGACCGGCGTATCGCAGGTCCGTTGCGGTCGAGCCGTCGTGCGCCTGCACCTCGATGGCTGGGACACGGAAATCCGATATTCCGTAAGTCGGGTATTCTTGCGGCAGCACTTCAAGCGAAAACGTCTCATCGATCGGCTGCGCCATACTGTCACGGCGCAGTCGCGCGCCAAAATAGCGATGGGCGAGACGACTTCCCTTATGCAACTGCATCACATAACTGCAATCCCCCGCACGCAGGTGAAACGTACCTGTCTGTTCGTCAAACGCGATGGTCATATTGCACAAACCTCCCACACTGTCATCCTTAATCTACGAAACGGAACCGGCGCCGTTTGTTATCCCTACACTAGCGGTTCTCCCGACAAGACTTTCTTGATTCCCCGACGGGCGAGAACCACGGCTGCGTTGTGATCCGCGTTGTCTGTATGTCCACAGCGGCGGCAGACAAATTCGGCCTGTGTCGGCCGATTGTCCGAATGAGTGTCGCTGCAAGCGGCGCACTCCTGTGAACTATACACAAACGGTACTTTGACCACCAGTTTCCCGGCGCGCAGCGCTTTGTACTCGGTGTACTGCACGACCTGTCCCCAGGCGTTTGTTTCCACAGTACCGCGCCGTTGCGCAGGATCTGTGAAGGAATCTCATGGAGAAAAGGAGTCTGTTCGGTCTTGAAGTGGCTGTATCCCTGACCGATCGGAATCGCCTCTCCGACGACCGCGAGGAATCTCCGTTTGAAAGCGCGAAAATAGCGGTCTTCCGACACTTTGGCGTTATAAATCAGGCGTTGGCAACCGATCCAACGCAAGAGGATCTGCTCCTGTTCCTTGGTCGGACAGAGGCGAAACTGGTAGCCGTTCATCATAATTCCATGATACACTCCAGATCATGAGTAGACAAGA
>JAJZZT010000258.1 GCA_021797415.1 Bacillota bacterium | reverse complement strand
CAGAGAGCAAGTCCCGAAGCTGTTGCATCGACTCCTCCCGTTCTCTCTTGTCGGCCGCGAGAAGGCCAAACCGGTACCCGCCGCAGACACACGCCGCTTCCAGGCCCGTCTTGCCCAGGGCCTCACGGATCTCCCCGATTCGTTCAGGCAACTGATCGCCGCGCAACTCCACGCCTTCATAACCCAATTCCCCTAAAACGCGCACCTTCTCCTCAAATGTGCTGCCCGGCGCGAGATTTTCCTGCGCTGCAAGTCTCATGAACCATCTCTCCTCCTCGTAATCATCGCGTCCCCCTTGAACCGCCGCACGTTTCCCTGATCATGAGTTCCGTGGGAAGCGTGACCTGAACCGGCGGACCGTCAATTCCCAATCCGTCCACCAACAGGTGGACGGCCACGCGTCCCATGATCTCGGTTGGCACATGGATCGTCGTCAACGCCGGGTTGAGATACGCGGCCATTTCAATGTCGTCGAAGGCAACGATCGCCACATCCTCCGGTATGCGAAGTTCCGCTTCCGAAAACGCTCTCATGATTCCGACCGCCATGGGGTCACTGGCCACAAAATACGCCCTCGCCACACTACCGGACTCCGCGCATTGCTTGGCCAGGGCATATCCGCCACTTGTCGACCACTCGCCAATATGGACATGGGAGGGATGATAGCGGCCGTTCTTTTGCAACACTTCCACAAACATGCCCAGTCGCGGGTCCGCGCCCGTTACAGGTCCCCCTCCCATATATCCTATCGGATCGTGGCCCAGGGCCATCAGATGGTTCAGTGCATCCAGGGTGGCCTGCCGGAAATCAATCGTCACCGTATCAAATTCGCCATAATGGGACTGTTGCCGATCCGCACACACCACCCGCATCCGGCTGTCTTTCAGAAAATCAAGCGCTTGAGGATTGTCGCCGATGACAACCACGCCGTCCATAGCGCCAAACAGCGTTGGCAACGCCACGGAATCCACTTCACGGACAACACTTGCGTTCCGTATCCGGAGTACTGCACACTCCGCTTCCACGCCTCGCCGAATCGAAAGAAAATAAGGGTCCGCCTGTTCCATCTGCTCATCCCCACGCGCCAGGACGCCGATGTTGCGAAGTCCCCTTCTTCCCACCCCCCTGCTTTTCGGAGACTTCACCCGATAATTCACAGCTTTTGCTGCAGTGAGAATGCGTTTTCTGGTGTCCTCCGATATGGAGAGCAGAGGGTCGTCGCTCAATACACGAGATACCGTGGTTGTAGAAACCTGCGCCATTTGCGCAATATCTTTGAGCGTAACCAACGCAGTCCTCCAATCACAGCGGCTATCGCTATTGACTGATTCCCTTGCTTAATTTTACTGAACGTGCCAAGTGTATTTCCTCATTGTTATTTTGTCAATACACTGACATCAACACCTGTTGATCACAGTGTGATTAACAAAAGGGGGTTCTTCGCTGCACCCGCCATCAAATCACCCGCTGTTCGCTTCGCCGGTTTCGGTAAACTTTCACCGATCCCGGTAGACCTGATAGAATCCCCCGCTGCAAACGTCCGATTAATTTACGCAAACCGAAGACAAAAGATTGATTAATTTACTTGATATCAAATGCAAAGAACGGCGGTTGATCCAAAGTTCCCGGGCATCCCGGTCCACTCTACTTGGCCAGTTTGACCGCCGTGCCGTAAGCGACGACCTCTTCCATCGTCTGCGCGACTTCTCCGGAATCGAACCGCATCATCACCACGGCGTCCGCGCCTGCGGCCTCGGCATTTTCAATCAGCCGATCCACCGCATGCGCCCTGGCCTGCTCCAGCATCTTGGTGTATTGCTTGATCTCTCCGCCGACAATCGACTTGAGCCCCGCGCCAAGGTTCCCAAACACGCCCCGGCTGCGCACCGTGATGCCAAACACCAGTCCCAGCGTCTCTGTGATTTCATATTCCGGAATCGTGGCCGTCGTAACCACCAGCATAAACCATTCCTCCTTTGTAAACTAAGGGACTTTATCACATGTCCCCTGAGTCAGTGATCAGACGACTGCGTGCGCTGCCATGCGCGAAGCGGGCGGTAATCGATCAGGATCACGCCCTCCGCCGCAAGGCACTCCCTGATTTCCTCATCCTCCGTGAACAGCCGGAACTCCTCGGCGCGCTGTTCTCCTCCCGAAAAAATAGCCCGGAGTTCCGGCGTCAGGAGGCTCGCATGAATGAACAATTCATGGACGCCCGCAGGCAACTCCCTGATCGTGCGCAGAATGAACGCGCGCGCGGATTCGTCGTCGCGCCTGCGTTCGGGCAGGATCAATTCGTCCGGGGACACGATGCCGCGCGCGGCAAACTGGGCGCGGACGCCGGGCAGTCCACCCGCCGCAAAGTCGCTCTGCGACGCCATGCGCAGAGGCAGGCGGTACTCCTGCGCCAGGCGCGCGTAGACCTCAAGATACGCCGGGTGCATCTGCAGCGTCCCCATGTGCGAATCCAGATGGGTCGGATCAAGCCCCCACGACCGCGCCAACTCAATCTGCGCCCTGCATTCCACATACGCCTGTTCGGGCGTCGCGTGCTCGTACACTTCCTGGACGCGCCGCCACATGAACCCGTCGGAATCGACCAGGCCCGGGACCTCCGCAACCGGCGCGACGGGCCGCCAGCGGTAATGTCGCCACTCGCTGGTCAGCGTCAGATGGACGCCGACCGCGAAATCCGGTTGCGCAAACCATCGTTTGACCGCGTCATACGCCCACGGACAGGGGATCATCACCGTCGCGGACGTGACGATCCCCTTGCCCAAACTTTCCCACACCGCCTCATTCGCCGCATGACACATGCCAAAGTCGTCGCTGTTCACCACGAGCAGGCGATCTGTCCTTCGATACCCCAAGTCTTCAACCAGCATTGCGCACCCCACCGCCCTCGTCAATCTGCCCCGCTCGCCAATCTGCCGTCCATCACTCCAAGGATAAAACTGGATCGCAATTCGCACAATACCCTTCATCGCGCATCACGGTTTAAAAGGTTGTTCAAAAAGGGGGCAGAAAGGGGGCAGAACTCCCCTGCGCATTGCCGCGTCATCGCCAGAAACGCTCCCTCACGTACCCAAAAACGTACGCTCAGGGACATGGGATAAAGTCCACTGCGCATTCGGTTTATCCCATGTCCCATTGCACTGCGCGGGTCTTGCCTGGCCCCTTTTTGAACAGGCTCTTTAAGGAGGAATATCGCTTGATCATTCACACTTGGGCAACCACGATGACCCTCGCGTTGTCAGGCCTGTTTGCGCCACAGCCAAGCGACCGCGCCACAGCGCAGACCTCGGCGCAGATTCCGGCGGTGGCGCAACATTCCCCGGCGTCTGCGCCATCGCAGACCTCGGCGTCGGCCACGGACTGCGCGAGTTCCACGGACTGCGCGAGTTCCACGGGCTGCGCGAGTTCCACGGACTGCGCGAGTTCCACGGGCTGCGCGAGTTCCACGGGCTACGCGGTCAGCTCCACGGAATTCGCGGGCTTCACGGCAGGCCCCGCAGCGTTCACATCATCCGTTAGCAGCGGCCCGTCGACTGCGCAAACCGTCTCCGCCGCCATTGAGTTTCGCGTCGCCAGCCCGGCGCCGCGGCCACTTTCCGGAGCGCGCGTGCTCGTGATCGGAAACGACGGCCGGCTTCTGGCGAACGGCCTGACCGACAGCGCGGGAAAATGGCGCGCAACCCTTACAACGCCGGTCGATCTGCGGTTCACAGGAGTGAAAACGATGGGGACGGTCACCGCCATCGCCGTGGCGCGCGGCTTCAATGAACAGATCGTCTTCGACGTTCCCGTGGCGCCCGGCGAAGTGCAGCCGATCACCCTGCTGGAGGCCAAATCCGGGCAGCGCAATGAGCCGTTCGCCACGTTGGGCCACCTGCACAGACTCATCTACGCGCAGGTGATCGACCGCTACGCCAGGCAGGCCCACCTTGGCAAGCAGCCGCCGATTGCCAGAGAATTCCAGTACGCACCGTGGGGTCCGAATACGGCGTCAAAATGGCACAAAACAGCGGCCACCCCGCGCGCGCCGCGCGGCAGTCCAGGCCCGTCCGCCCTGGGCGTCCCTTTGAACTGGGAACGGATTGCCTTCCCCCTTCCGGGCGCGAAGAACGGCGCAACATCCATCGGGCGGGTGGCGCCATGACACGCGGCCTGAACGCATTGCGACAGCTCACCGCCGCCGCCGTCGCCGCCTGCCTCGTGCAGCCCCCCGTCGCCGCGCTGGCGCAGCCCATGCCGGCGTTACAGCACACGCTGTACAATACGCCCCTGCCCACGACCATCCACGTCGCCATTCGGGCCGGAAACAACCCGCGCGGGGCGAT
>JAJZZT010000131.1 GCA_021797415.1 Bacillota bacterium | reverse complement strand
TCTCTGTGTTGCGCACAAGTCGATGAGCCAGGAAACTCCGATGGCGACGTTGGAAACCCCCGCCTAGGCGCGAAGCGCCAGGCGGAGGGAAGTTCATGAACGGAGTAGATGCCCTCACCGCCGTGTCAGCCAGACATACATTGAGATGGCGAGACGCCAGAGACCGGGGAGAGGGCAGGGTGGGCAATCAATTCTCATTTTATTTACAGGCGCAATTGGAAGGAGAGCGGGAAAACGACCGCTATGGACATCGGGTAGCCTGCGGGGATGTCGACGGCGACGGGCATGAGGAATGGGTCATCGCCGCAAGCACCGCCACACTCATGCAGGGAGAAGGGGGCGTGAACCCGCTTTCGTACCCCTACTGCGGCCGCATCTACGTCTTGTCCGGCAGCTTCCGGATATTGTTCACCCTGCAGGGAAACTTTGACGGCGGTTGCTTCGGCGCGTCGTTCACACTGACCGACATCGACGGCGACGGCGCAAAGGAGATCGTCGTCGGCGCTCCCAGGGCCAATTCTCCCGATAACGTCCAATGCGGGGCCATCTCTGTATTTTCTGGAAAAACGTCCGAACTGCTTCACAGGTGGTACGGAAATGAAGACTACGCCCGCCTCGGATCGGCCGTGGAAGCGCTTGACTGGAATGCGGACGGCCTGCCTGAAGTGGCCGTCTCATCGCATCTGTCCGGTCCGCGCGGCGAAGACTGGAATGGGCGGGTCACGCTCTACGCCATCGCGGATGGCCACATCGTGGAGCAGTGGGAGGGGGCGGACCGGGAAGGATTTGGCTCCTCGCTGGCGGCGGGCGATGTCGACGGCGACGGGCGGCAGGAACTGATCGTGGCCGCTCCCGCCTCATCCAACTCCGGTTTGGTCCGCAGCGGCCGGGTTCTCGTGTACTCGCCGCAGCGGGGACTCATTCACCAGTCCTGCGGCAAGCGGCCTTTCGACGAGTACGGCCACAGCCTCGCAATCGGAGACATAGACGGCGACGGAACGGACGACTTGCTGGTCGGATCGCCCGGCGTGAGCGGCATCCGGCGCGATCCGGCCGGCGCGCCTTCAAACGTCGTCTTGACGCGCTGCGGCATGGCCTGCGGATGGTCGATCATTTTGCGGCAAATCCTGTTTGAAAAGGAAGGCTGGTTCCCCGAGCAGGGATTGGGAATGAGCATTCACCCCTACATCGACCGGACAAGCGGGCTGCGGTACGTGCTGGCGGGTTCGCGCGCGGGCGCGGCGTATATCATGGACTTGCGCGGGCGGATTGCGCATGAATTCAACGGCTGCGAGCCGGAATGGTTCAGCCATGCCGTCTCGCAGCGCCGCGGCGCGGGCGGATCGATCGCCATTGGCGCCGTCGCGGGCGCCAATCAAAAGCAATTCATGTCGGGCCGCGTGTACATTTTCTCTCCGGATCCGCCCGCCGCGTCTGCGCCAGAACCTTTTCCCCAGGCGGCCGGCGCAAAAAACGGTCACGCGGAAGCGGCGCCATTCGCGGCCGCGGGCAACGCCGCGGGCAACGCCGCGGGCGACACCGCGGACGACATTGCGGGCAACGCCGCGGGCGACACCGCGGGCAACATTGCGGGCAACATTGCGGGCGACATTGCGGGCAACGCCGCGGACGACATTGCGGGCGACATTGCGGGCAACGCCGCGGTTGATCTCGCGAAGCGCGGCCCCATGAACATCCTGCTGTGCACCTACTGGTATCTGCCTCACGTCGGAGGCGTAGATGTTTACGTGCGTCTTCTGAAAGACGAACTGGAGCGCATGGGGCACCGCGTGGATGTGCTTGCCCACCATCCGGACATGGCCCACTACTACCTGGCGGGCGGCGACCGGACGGTGGACAAATGGCGCATCAAACGGATCGTCTACGACAGGGTGACACAGTTCTATCAACGCCATCTGCCGCAGGTGGAACCGTGGATCCGCTACCGCGACATTGAGCGTTACTGCTTTGAAGTGGCAGCCGCCATGTACAACCTGGAGCAGTACGACATGATCCACACACAGGACATCGTCTCCACCCGCGCGCTGTCCCGCGTCAAGCCGGCGTCCACCCCGCTTGTCGCCACGATCCACGGATTGCTGGCGAAAGAACACGTGATTGCCGGCGATATCGTCAGCGAGGAGAGCCTCGGATGGCGCTATGTCGCCGCCGAAGAGTTCTACGGCTGCACATCGGCGGACGTGACGATCGTTCCGACCGAATGGCTGCGGACGGAAATGACGCACTTTTCCGTTCCGCGCGAACAACTCACCGTCATCCCGTACGGCATGAATATCGAAGCGTTCGAGCGGCGCTGCGATCTACCGTTGTCCGCGCCCGCGCCGAAACCGGGCGCGTTCACCATCTGCTGCCCCGCGCGGCTGGTGCCCGTCAAGGGCCACAAGACACTGCTCGACGCCCTGCGCCAATTGGCGGACGACCCGTCCTGGCACTGTTGGTTCGCCGGTGACGGACCCCTGCGGCCGGAACTGCAACAGGCCATCGAGACACTCGGTCTCACCGGTCGCGTGACGCTGCTCGGCGACCGCGACGACATGCCGGCCCTGCTGCGGCAGGCCGACCTCATGGCGCTGCCGTCGCTGCAGGACAATCTGCCGTTTTCTATCATGGAAGCGCAGATTGCGGGCATTCCTATCGTCGCATCGAACGCGGGCGGCATACCGGAAATGATCCGGCACGAACACACGGGACTGCTGTTTGAGGCGGGCAATCCGTCCCAGTTGGCCGCATGCATCCGGCGCATGATGGACGATCCGCCGTTGCGCGGGAAACTGGCGCAGGCGGGCAACCTGTGGGCGTATGCCGAATGGTCGGACACGACCCTGCTGGAACGGACTCTCTCCGCCTACGGCGAGGCGCAGAGAAGAGTGGCCGCGAAGGACAGTCGGCCATTTCGCCAGACAGAGAGGTGAGTGCATGCTATTCTCCTTTGCATTCCACGAATCGTCCGACACCGGAGACTGGTCCGAGATCGACGCCTTCCTCCCGGACGGATACACCATCCCGGATCTCCACTTACTGCGGTCGGTGCAGCCGGATCTGCCGAGCACACTGGCCAGGGACAGGTCATGGCTGAATCCGGCAGACTGGAATGGCGATAAGCCGTTCTGGGCGTCTGTCGCCAAACAGCTTCCACAGTCCTACTCCATTCCGGACATGGCGCTGCTGGAACGCATCCTGAAGGCCGCATGCCGCTGACGCCCGCGCCACCATCGGCAGGTATGAAAATATGCCGGCCGGTGCCATGCCCTTTTCCCGTCGCGAGTTTAGCGCCATGGGCAAGGTTCGCCGGGGCGTCGTCATCCCCTTTGCTCGTCGCGAGTTTAGCGATAGCGGTGTTTGAGCAGGAGCAAAGGGATACGGGCGGCTAGCACCTATCCCTCATTTTCAAGATGGATCAATGCCCCATCACGGCCAGGATCCCTGAGCATAGAGTGTCGGTATCCACAGATGGATCATTCGGACGGCCACTGGCCCGGGAACCCGTCCACATGTTTCGAGGGGGGTGGGGAGACGTGAGAATCTTGCTGGCCACCTACTGGTATCTGCCGCATATTGGTGGAGTTTCAACCTATGTCGACAACCTCAAACGGAAATTGGCTGAGTTGGGGCATGACGTAGATATCCTCGCCCATCACCCCGACATGCAGAAATACTATATGCCGAACAATGGGCGATTTTTGGAGAAAAGCAAGGTGAAGGACCTCGTTTACGAGAAAGTGCTCGGCTTTTACAACCAGCAGCTCCCCGGAGTCGACGACTGGATCCGGTGGAGGGAAATCGAACGCTACTCTTTTGAGACGGCTGCCCTTGTGTTCGGGCTCGACTACGATCTGATCCTGACGCAGGACATCGTTTCCGCCAGGGCTCTGTGGCGCGTGAAGCCGAAACACGTCCCCCTGATCACCACCATTCACGGCTGCCTGGCCACGGAACACCTCGTTTCCGGCGCTGTCAAGGACCGACGTTCGCTGCCCTGGACGTACGTCGCGGCGGAAGAGTACTACGGAGCCACATCCAGCACGGCTGCGATCGTGCCGACGACATGGCTGAAGCATCTGCTGGTGAAAGACTTCAGCATACCGGGCGGACAGATCACCGTCATCCCCTACGGCATGGATATCGATCGGTTCCTGGAAAAGGCCGGTCAACCTCCCTCCCTTTTCCGCCCTCCGGGAAAAATACTTCTTGTCTGTCCGGCGCGGCTGGTCCCGGTCAAAGGACACAGCTTTCTTCTGGATGCACTGGGAAAATTGAAGGCGAAACGGCGGGACTGGGTCTGCTGGCTGATCGGAGATGGGGCGCAGCGCCAGGGATGGGAGGAGCA
>JAJZZT010000071.1 GCA_021797415.1 Bacillota bacterium | reverse complement strand
GATCCACTTTCACCTGTCCATAGGCGTTTTGCACAAGCGTGCCGTTGATCTCGATCTGGTACGGACCACTGCCCGCACTGACCGAGCTCAGATCCGGCGTGTAGCTGCTGCCCGGCGACAGATTCCACACCTTGCCGTTCCAGGTGCTCGTGACGCCCTGCTGTTTCAGCACTTGCATCGCGTACCAGATCGGCATGTACGTCGTCAGGTTGCCGTGCACCGGATCTTTCGCCACAATGGCGTAGGCCACCTGCTCCTGCTGGCCGTTCCAGAGGATCTGGCGCTGGCCCGCCTTGATGTTCGGATTCAGGATCACAAAGTCGGGATCCGTGCTGAACGACAGGGTGAGCACGCCGTTCTTGACCGTCGCCGGAACTGGAACCCACGCGCCGTCCGACATGACCTTGTACACCAGCGCGGTTGTCGGGATGTCCTTGTTCTTGATCTGCAGCGTGATGGGCGCCGACGGCACCGTTCCCGAGAAGTTCACGCCGAAAGCCGCCACGGCCGTCTGCCCGCTTGGCGCCCCCGCCTGGACGGAGGTGACCGGCGCGGAGTTGACCGAGACGCTCGTCCCCGCCGGAAGCGCGCCCTGCGGCACGGAGACGGCGATCGCGCTGTTGCCCGAGGTCACATCGACCGAACCGCCCGTAGCCGGGATGGACTGCGTCGCGAGCACCAGGGTGAAGGCGGATGAGGACACCGTGCTCTGGTAGTTCGTGGTGCCGTTGCTGTTTTGGGCGGGCGGCGTCGTACCGCCGGGAGTGGTCCCGGAGGGCGGCGTCGTACTGCCGGAGGGCGGCGTCGTACTGCCGGAGGGCGGCGTCGAGCCCGAATTGCCGCTCGCGACCGGATATACCGCGAGCGTGATGGGCGGCAGCGTATAGCGCCCGCGCAGCGTCGGCGTGAGCGTGACCATCCCGGGCGAAACGGCCTGGATCGTGATCGTGTTATTGTTGTTGGTGATGTTCACGCCGGGGCTTCCCTGCGTGGCCGTAAGCGTGATCCAGCCTGTCGGGAGGTCCAGGTTGCTCAGCGTGGTGCCGACATTCTGCGCGACAAACTGGACGGTCTGTGTCTGGCCGACCGTCATGTTCAGGCCTTCGCTGAGCTTGGGCTGCACGAAGCCCGCCGCAAGGTCGTTCAGCGCCGCCTGCGCACCGGGGAACGTGCTGACGATGTTCTGGCGGATCGTCGGGATGTCATTGATCGACAGGCCGTACCGGCCGAGCAGACCGGAGAAGACCGGATTGCTCAGCACCGCGGCATGCAGGGCATCCTCCACCACGGTGGTCAGGGAGTCCGACGCGTTGATCGCAGGCGATCCGGTCGTCGGAGCGGCGGCGCCAGCCGACGGGGAGGTTGTCCCGTAAAAGATCTGATTGAGCGCGCTTGAGCGGAAACTCTCGTAGAAATTATAGAGATCCGTACCCGTGATACTGGCGTCCACCTGCTGGAACTGCGCCTTCGTCTGCTGTTCCAGGTTGTAGACGGCCGGCTGATCCGTCGCAGAGACAGGGCTCGCAATATTGTTCACAAAGAGTTGCAGGAACGCCTTGAAAAACGTGATACCCTCAGTCTGCTGGGTCGTCGGGTTCGATGCATTGTACGCCGTTCCGTACAGCACCGGTCCCCAGGTGGCGTCCGACTCGCCGTTCAGTTCGTCTGCAAACGAAACCAGCGCGTTCAGGGTGCCCTCCTGGCTCAGCGTCGCGTTCAAGCCGTCATATACGCCCACCAGTTTCGTGAACTGGGCGAGATTCGTCGTCTGCTGCGCCGACAACTGCGTCGGCATCTGATACTGCGTCGTCGTCTGCGCGTATGCGCCGGGCGCTCCCCCCATCGCCATGACGCCCAGGGCGGTCAGCAGGGCCGTCCCCGTTCTCAGCCCAGCGGAAATCCTCCCGATGGACATTTTTTTTGAAACACCCTTTTTTGACATACCGTTCCCCCATTTGATTTCAGTCGAACTGATAGGCATATTTTACAGGAAAACTCCACCGGATTCTACTACTTCCCTGCCAATCTGCCGTAAAATCGTAGAATTTCTTTTTGCGCAACGCCGGCGCCGCGCCATGGGCGTCTATCGTGAAAATGTCTTCTTCCAGTCTTCTCCATCCCCAGGGACATGGGATCCGCCCATCTTCGGCAGGCGACGCCCCAGGGAAACTTGCCCATGCGCGGAACTCGCCGGGCACAGGGCAGGGCGCCGGCCCAGCAAATTTTCATCCTGCGGCCGTCCATTGTCCGCTGTCATTCCCGCGCAGTGAGCGCCCACACCTTGCCGTTCCACGCGCTCCGCACGCCCAGCCGGTGCAGAGCCTGCATCACCAGGCCCAACGGCAGATAGGTCATGCGGCGATGCATATAGGGATCCATCGCCACCATCCCCGGAAGCCTGAGCACCGTCTGCGAACCGATGGCGATCGCGTACCGTCCGCGACCGGGCGCAAGATTGGCGAGCGACACCGGCGCATCCGGCGCGGGCGACAGCGTCCACACACCCGCTTTCCAGGCGGAATGCATCCCGAGTGAACGCAGCGCGCGCATGGCGTACCAGACCGGCATGTAGGTGGTTCCATGTCTGACGAGCACCGACGCGAATATCTGCGCCTTGCCATTCACGTCAATCATTCGCCGGTCCGGCGCAAACCGCGGCATGTGGACCGGGAACACTGGCGCGGCCACCCAGGGAGGCGTCATCAGAACAACCGACAGCGGTTTTTTCGTGGTCAATGACAACCTGCCGGACCGCACGCGCGCTCCGGCAAACGGCGAGACGCCCGGTGGAGCGACAGTATAGACCAGCGTGGTTGGAGTGATCGATGGGCCGGACAACGTCACGGACAGCGGCCTGTCCGACTTTTGCGGGAAAATAATACGAAATAACGCCAACGTCCGTCCACCCGCAGGCAGTGCACGCCCGCCCGGCGGTGCGCAGGCTTCGACCGCAAGCATGCCGCCGGATGGAAGCGAACCGGACGGCGCGACCAGCGCCAGCGTCCCCACGCCTTTTAGCGCGACATGCCAAGAACCGCCTCCTTCCGGCGGAATGCGCACGTCGAGCAATGGCCGCGCGGCGAATTGACCGCCCGACCCCGTCTTGTTTCCCGGTCCAGCCGCCCCGTTTCCGGCTCCGCCTGCAGATGATCCCCCCGCACCAGAGCCACCGCCCGTCCCCGCTCCCGCACCGGAGGTCGCGCCACCTGCACCGGCCCCCGTCCCTCCGCCATCGGTACTGGCCGTCCCGCCGCCTGCAGAGGCACCTCCCGCGCCGCCGCTTCCTACTGTCGAGCCTCCTCCGCCCCCTATTGCGCCACTACCGCTTGTCGTCCCCGCCGCTCCGCTTCCAGTGCTTCCCGCCGCTCCGCTCCCGGTCCCGCCGCTGCCCGCGGTATTTCCCCCGGCTGAAAACAGCGCCTGGATGGCCGGACTGGCCCCTGTCAAATACCCCTTGAACGCGACGTGCAGGTTCTGCGCGAGAACCTGCGGTGTCAGCGAAGGCAATCCTATCAGATAGAAGATCTCCGACGGCGCATCGGCCACCACACTGTTCAGATAGGCGACGACATCCGCAGACCGCACGGCGGGATTGAGCGTCTGCATGCCGGAGATGACCGAGTTCACCAACGCCTCCGCCTGGGTTTCTGTCGTCACCTGCTCGGTGACAAGCTGGACCAGGTACGGCGTGATCGTGGACGCCGTCCGCTGCTGGGCCGCCGACAGCGCATCCGTGCCGAACAGCACCTCGTTCCAGTCAAACTGCGGACTCGACAACACCTTCAAAACCGGCGCGGACAACTGCTGCGCGAGCCCACCGTCGTGCGTCTTGGCCGCGAGTGTCGCCATCTGGTTGGCCAGTGAAGCGATGCTGCTCTGGAGCGCCGCGGAAGCCGCCCCCGACGATGATGCGGTTACGTCCGTCGCTGAGGCCGTCGTGGTCGCCGACGGCGTGGTTATCGACGGCGATGAGGTTGCCGATGTGTTCGTAGTTGCTGACGTACTCGTAGTCGCTGGCGTACCCGCGGCCGTCGATGTGCTTCGCGACGGCGTCAGTGACGACGAAGTGGCCGCGGCCGCTTCCGGCGCAAAGGATAACGCAGCGATGAGCGCGACTGGCAGCCATGCCCACGGACGCTGCCCGCGCCGCGCAAGACCTTCTCCTGCAGTTCGCGCCGACCTTCCACTGAACCTGCTTGAATCCAATGAGAACCACCTCAACCAGAGGACTTCATCAAATGTCCCCTAAATCGTTGCGCATTGCGCCATTCTCGCCAGGCGAGCAGCGCCAGGATATGCTCTCGCCAATTTTACATTGGCAATATCGGGCTGTAAAGCCAATGCGAAGTGTCCATATGA
>JAJZZT010000333.1 GCA_021797415.1 Bacillota bacterium | reverse complement strand
TGCTCGTTGAGAATCTCTCTCACGATTTGCGCTTTGAACTCGGGTGTGTAGGTCTTTTTCATACCTTAGTCTTACATCGCCTTTCACCTCGTGTCTAGTTTCTTGGGTCCACTATACAGTTGCAGACCTGGACGAGCAAAACCATCCTGCCTGTCGTCATCCCGACCCTACAGGTCTATGACGAATACGACATGCATCGGGAATTGGATCGCCTCGCTAAACGAGTGGATGACCTGCAGCAATTCATGTACCAGCAACTGCGTCAGCGGGGCAAAGCGGTGTTATCTTGTCCTGTCCGGTGACCCCTTCTTGTAAAATTCCACCGCCCGACCCACGTCGCGAACCGGAAGATGCGCTTTAGCATGGGGAGGTTCAGAATCCCCAGTAGTCTTCACAGAGTCCCTCTGCCATGTGCTCCTGAAACACCTTCACGCCCCGCATCCGCATGTGGTGGGCGAGTGTCTCCTCCTGCGCTCGTCCCCGTTCCCACGGCAGGCGGAATCCCTCAAGCCGAATCACATCCGCCTTGCTGAGCGGAGGCAGGTTCCGCTGTTGCATCCCGGCATAGTCCAGCCAGTTCATCCGCCAGGGGACGCAGTTGGAACCGTAGCGATTCGCCAACGCCGCCGCCATCTGCAGACCGGGCGCGTCGAGATCGCCACTGTAACGGAGGGTGCCGCCCAAGGAAACGACCTGGTCGAACAGGCGAAGCGCAGCCAGCGACGGCTGACCGCTGGTGCAGACAAGAGGATGGGGCAACGGCCTGTCGCGCGCATCATCCAGGATCGTTCCGAAGATGGACGGATTCTCCACCACAAAGAGTTGCGCGGGTGCACGGCAAAGAGCCAAGCGTTCCACCGTCCACAGGGTCAAGGCAACTGGTTGCTCCGCGACCTCTGGAAAGCCGGCAACCCATACAATGGAACTGACGTCGTCCAGCGCCAGCCCAAATCGGGCATACAGTGCGCGGGCAGCATCGCTGTCCAACTCCGGGACGGGAGCGTTGTCCGCCAAACCAGCACCGCGCTCCTTCTCCGTCTCGGCGCGAACACCGTCATGCCCGTCCTCCATCTCCCGCAGCGCAACCAATCCCCAGAAGAACATGCGCCCCGCCAAACCCGACCGATCCAATCCGTGCGCATCCCCAGTGGTCTTCGCCGCAAACACCGGGAGGCGAACACCGCCTTGGCGTCTGTCTTGCGGCTTTAGCAATGCCTCAAGCGCCGCGATAGCGGCGGTCCAGGCGGGAGAGTCGCCATGTTGCAAGAACTCCTGCCAGCACTCCCGAAACGCCCGATACCCTGGTCCGCCGCCTCCAGCCAGCGACTGCCGCCAGACAGTCAGCGGCCTGGCCGAGATCGTTGCGCCCGTCCACGCACAGAACGTATCCCATGCCGCAACCTCTGCTTCGCGCCGGCGCCTCCTGCTGACCAATTCACCCGGATAAAGGACGTGCATGCAGTCCTCCAGCGACATGTCGAACCGTGTCTGCCTCAGCGCTTCGTCCAGACGTTTCAGCTCCACGCCGACGCTGGTCTCGCCGTGCAGATTGATGGACAACAGCCCCTGCAGCGCCTCCCGTTCCTGCGCGCTCAGGGCGGTCAGTGTTACCTTACCGCCAATCCGGCCGATCCGCTCCAGCTTTTCCTTCACCTTCGGCCACAACCGGGAAAACCCCGGCTGCCGCAGGTACTGGCCAAGCGCTCCATCCCTGCCTGCATCCAACCCGTTAGCGCCTCCCGCCGTCAGGACTGGCTGGCCGCCGCAATCTCGCGGACGGTCTGCCAGTCATCGTCCACGACCAGGTTTCGTGTAATCCCGTTCCAATAGTATGGAATCAGTGTGACGAAGGCCGCGTCATTCGGACGATGCACCTCATAAATGGAGAGTTCCGGTACCGATTCGTAGCAACCCCACAGCACCTGGCTCGTCATCATATAGTCGAACTCCATGTCGGTCAAAAGCTGGAACATGTCCCTCATGTTCTGCTCGTCCACGCCCGCGAACGCCTCATCAAGCGAGACGATGCGCGGTGCGGTCGGACGCGAGTCCTTGTAGCGGGAGTCCACTGCCGCAAACAGCGGAATGTACATCGCCATCGCCTTCTCACCGCCGCTCAGCACGTTGAACCGGCTGTCGGTCAACTCTCGCTTGGGCGAATCGCCCTTTTTGAAATACAGCGTGAACCGGAACCAAGTCCGATAGTCGAGCAAAGTTGTGATGCCCTGGCGAAGCGTCGCACCGTCGCCTGCCAGTTCTTTTGCCCAGTCGATGCGAGAGCGAAAGTGGTTCATCATCTGATCGATCTCTTTTTCCCGCAACGTCTCCGGACTCCTTCGCAACAGCGCCACCAGTTCATCGGCGTTGAGTTCCGCCTCGCTTTGTGCCGGTTTTGGCGTCCACGCCAGCGACAGCACCAGTCCGCTCGATGTTTTGCGCACCGCCATGAACCGGTTCATCTGATCCACCCACTGTTCAGCACGATTGATCCTGTCGCGGATGGCCCGTCCGACGCTGTGCAGCAAAATTTGCTCGTACAGCTCCCGGTCCTTTTCGCTGATCAACGCCCGCTGCTCCTCCTCCATCTGCTGCAAGTGACGGAGCAAGGCGGCGGGGGCCACGGGCCTGGCCCTGTCGCGGAGCGACTGGACAAACCGGCGCTGCCGCGTCTCATCGTACGTCTGCTCAAGCGCGTACTCGCGGAGGCCGTTGCTTGTCACGCTGAACACTTCCATCAGCCGCGAATCGATGGCATGCATCTGTCGCGATTCAAGGCGGGACCGCTCCAAGCGCACATACGCCTGCGCCATCTTGACCGCGTCAGACGACTGGACGCCTTCTGGCGGATCGACAAAACCAAGCCGCCACTCCTCCCGCAGCAGACCCGAAGCCGTTTCCAGCCGCGCCCGCACATCCACCAGCGCCCGCTCCGCCACCTCCAGCGTCGTCTCGATCCGTCCGCGCTCCTCCCGCAGGCCATGCATTTCCTCGTTTAAGCCGACCTCTTCCATCTTGCCCGCTTCGCGCTCCACCTTAAGCGCCGCCAACTGCGCCACGAGTTCCATCGCGCCGGACTCCGTCAGGAGTTGACGCAGCGCGTCGACCTCCGCCTGCAACGAAGCACACCGTTCGGTCGCCCCGTGCAGTGCGCTCTCCTCCTGCCGCACCTTCCCATCCAGAACCGCCAACTCTGCCGTCAGTGTCCGGATGTCCAGCGATGCCTTGGCCTGCGCCGCATATGCGCTCTTCAGGTCACGGCAGCTCAACTGATACTCGTGCAGCCGGTCAATTCCATCCTCAAGATGCTCCACAGACTGAATCCGCCGCCAGTGGGAGACAGACTCCAGAAACTGCCGCTGCAGATCCCTCCATTGCCGCAGCGCCTCCTTGAACGACTCCGTGGCGCGCTCCTCCGTCCCGAGCGCATTCTGCAGATCCAGCCGGGCGTTGTGTAAAGCGTCACTCGCCGCGCGAAGCGGCTTCTCCTCCGGAAACGCCTCAAACTCCGCCGCCATCTGACACTGTTGCTCATCAAGCTGTCTGAGCACCGCCGCCAGTTCTTCCATCCGCGCCTCAAGGTCCGCAATCTCCGCTTGCAACCGCTCAATTTGCGCAAGCCGCGTCCGCCGCCGCGCCTCCACGCCAATCCACTCCGCCTGCGGCTTGACCGCCGACATGCCGGCAAGCGGGCCCAGTTGAAAACGCCCGCCTACCGTCATCCGCATCCGCGCATCTTCGGCGACCGTGGTTGCGTCATCCGCAGTCCAGTCGGTCATCACAACGGTGCGCAGCACATCGTCCACTTTCACCGGCGTCAATCCGCTCTCCTTCGACGGTGCGGGCTTCAGATACTCGGCAAGCGTCTCGCCAAACAAAAGCGGATTGGGGCGGATCCAGACTTCTTCCTCGCCGGACGGTTCATCGGCCCTCGCACTGTCAGGCTTCCATCCATCCATGCCAACCCACGCGTCCAGCACGCCCGCCTGATGCAGCGCCGTTTCAATCGCGGCTTGCGTCGACTCGTCCACCCAGGGATGAAACTCGCAGAGTGTGTACAGCGGACCTCCGGCCGGCTTTCCGGCGGCCTGCTCCAGCCGACGTTGGCGGGTTTCCGCTCTCGCTCCGGACCTGGGTGGCTCCGGCTCCCGCTGATTCTGCCACTCCGCCAGTTCCCTCCCGCACGCCGCGCGCGCCTCTTCCAACATCCGCTTCTGTTGCCGCGCCTCCGCACGCCGGCTCTCGACGACGCTATTTGCCGCGGACAGCGCGTCTCGTATCGGACTGACCACGTCCGCGTACGCTGCCTCCGGATACCGCTGCAAACGGCGAAGCGACTCCCGCCACTGCGCATTCTCCACGGGC
>JAJZZT010000402.1 GCA_021797415.1 Bacillota bacterium | reverse complement strand
CAAGCGGACGAGAATCGGCAAATCGATGCACGTCAAAACCCAGTCCCACTCTCACTGCGAAGCCTCCCACATCTGCATGAACCGCCTGTCCTCAGGCCCTGTGATCTTCACGTTCCAGGCTGAACCAGCGACAACGGACACGGCATGCCCGGCGCGCTCCATCAAGGCCGCGTCGTCCGTCACCTGCCAAGATTCCCGCAGCGCTCTGCGGTGCGCCGCCAGCAACCAGTCCCGGCGAAACACCTGCGGTGTTTGCACCTGCCACACGTCATCGCGGGCCAGTGTCTCGACAATCCTTCCGCCTGCCGCCACCCGCTTCAGCGTATCCCGGACGGGCGAACCGAGCGTGGCCGCCCCGCCACTTTCTCTGGCCCGCCGCACGACGGCCAGCACATCCTGCGTCTCAACAAACGGGCGCGCCGCATCGTGTATCGCCACATACTGTCCAGTCGCCCTATTCAATCCCTGAAAAACGGATTCCTGCCTCGTTCGCCCCCCGATCGTCACGGCAACGCGAGACAGGCCGTGGCGGTCAAGCGCAACTCTTGCCGCTGACTCATCATCCTCATGAACCACGACGATCATGCGCGCAAACCCGAATTTTGCAAGCCGGTCCATCGTATAGACAAACAGAGGCCTGCCACAGAGCGGCAGCCACTGTTTCCGCACATCGCCGCCCATGCGCCGTCCTGATCCGGCCGACATCACAAGCGCGTCCACATCGGACAACTCGCGGTCAATAACCAAATCGACACCCCCGCGCACTGCTTCGTCATCGCCAGAAATGCTCCCTCACGTACCCAAAACGTACGCTCAGGGACTGGGATAAACCTAATTCCGGCAGGCGCGTTACAGTGCATGCAGTGTCCGATTAGAGCCTCGGTCGCTACATGTGGAACCATTGCGCCTGCAAAGAGGACCTTATCCCATGCCCCATTGCACTGCGCGGGTCTTAGGCCCACTTTTTGAACAGGCTCTTCAAGATAGAGCGGTTCTCACAGCGCTTTCTCAAGGATCTTTGGTTTGGCGAAAATCATGCGCCCCGCGGATGTCTGCAATACGCTGGTGACCAGCACGTCCACCCGATGGCCAATATAATCGCGCCCGCCCTCGATGACGATCATCGTGCCGTCATCGAGATAGCCCACACCCTGACCGTACTCCTTGCCGTCCTTGATCACGTGCACGGAAATCTCTTCGCCGGGCAGCACAACAGGCTTCACCGCATTGGCCAGGTCATTGATATTCAGAACGGGGACGCCCTGCAATTCGCAGACTTTGTTCAGATTAAAATCATTCGTCACGACCTTGCCGTTGACCTGTTTGGCCAGACGCACCAGTTTGCTGTCCACTTCGGACAGCTCCTCAAAGTCGATCTCCATCACCTGTACCTTCACTTTCAGTTCCTTCTGAATACGGTTCAGAATATCAAGCCCCCGCCGACCGCGATTGCGCTTTAGAACATCGGAGCTGTCCGCGATATGCTGCAATTCTTCCAGCACAAACGCCGGAATGACCAGCATCCCCTCAAGAAATCCCGTCTCGACGATATCGGCGATCCTTCCGTCGATGATCACGCTCGTATCCAGCAGTTTCGCCTCGCCATTTCTGGCGGAGGCGCCGGCCTGTCTGGAACGCTCGCCTTTTGCCGCCGCGCTCTTTGACAGCAGCGCAGGCACCAGAGCGAACACTTCCTCCCGCCGCGAAAAGAAAATGCGAAAGCCCAGATAGGCAAGCAGAATCGACGCGAAGGACTGGACGTACACGCCCACCACGGGAATGAAGTGGAGGATCGGCGTAAGCGCATAGCCGACAATCAGGCCGAGAAACACTCCCAGAACGCCCGAAACGAGATCGACCAAGGGTGTGTGGATCAGCTTTTCCTCCAGCCAGCGGAACCAGCGGACGAACGGATCAACAAAAAACGTCCCCAGAAAAAGTCCCAAAAATCCGCCAAGAACGGACGCCGCGATTGATTCCCATGAGTACGCGGGAAAATGGATGAGTGCAAACAAGCGATCACCATAGGTGTCGCCCAGCACGATTCCGATGACAAGAAAGAAAACCTGAACAATTTTCCTCACCACCAAATGTCACCTCCTTTAAATTATTATAGGCAGAACCGATGGCTTTAAACGAGTCTTGCCCAACAAATGCGCGAAGCCACAATGCGCAGAAGCTGCACACTTTCAAGCGTATCATGCGCCACAGGGTCCGTCAATGAACTTGTGAACAGACGCCGGACTTGGAAACAGACGCCGGAAATCCGTGTCATATCACACCTCTTCCGGCTCGCGCATCGCCTGTCTCCGGTGAATCCAGCGCAAGAAGGCGCGCAGTTCGCTCCAGACGCCAAACGCCCCGTACAGGAGCAGCACTCCGCCGATCAGGGCCGGGACCGCCCAGCGTGCCTGTATCAGAGTGACCGCCACAAAAATGACCAGCAACGGGATGACGCCAAACGCGGTGCGCGGCAGACCGGCTTTCTTGAAATTCGGGTAGCGAACCCTGCTGACCATCAGAAACATCACCACCAGGCTCACGACAGGGAGCCAGTCTGTCGGCACCAGTTCACGGTACAGCGTGAACGCCGCCATGATGGCTCCGGCGGCGGTGATGGGCAGCCCGACAAAATGGCGCGCGCGCGCGGAGATATTGAACCGCGCGAGACGGACCGCCCCCGCCACGGGAAACAGCATGGCCACGGCGCCGCCAAACAGTCCGAGAGTGTGCAGTTGCGCTTCGTACATGATGACGGCGGGCGCGGCGCCAAATGTTACAATATCCGCCAATGAATCGAGTTCCCTGCCAAAATCGCTCTCGACACCGAGCATGCGGGCGAGCCGCCCATCCAGGCCATCCACCACCATACCTGCCAGAACGACGATCGCCGCCCATCTGTCATACCCCTGCAGACACAAAAGGACCGCCGTCATGCCAAGCAGAAGATTCCCGACGGTAAATACACTTGGAAGCATTTTGCGCATGGATGTCCCCCCTTGCGGTTGCGATGCGCATGGTCTGTCGACGCCGTCCGGGGGACATGGGATAAAGTCCCCCGCGACATGGGATAAAGTTCCCTAGACATGCCGCTCCATGGCGGCCTGTTCCTGCACCCGCCGCAATCCCTCCTTGATTGCGCGGGCGCGCACTTCTCCGATTCCGTCCACTTCGTCCAGTTCCTGCATCGACGCGGACACAATGCTCCCGATCGTCGGAAACTCCTCCGCGAGATTCTCAATCACCGGTTGCGGCAGGCGGGGAATCTTGTGCAAAATGCGATAGCCGCGCGATGAAACCGATTGTTCCGCGAAATTGGCCGCATTGACATAGCCGAGCGAGGAAGCGATGACCGCTCCTTTCAGAAGGTCTTCCGCATCCAGGGCGTGAATGCCGTCCAGGATCTCGCTCGGCGACACGTCAAGCAGCGGCGCGGTATAATCCTTGACAAGCAGATAGACCTCTTCGTCCACGCGTGAAACCAGTTCCTCCAACTGCATGGAGACAAGCCTGCCCTCTGTGCCGAGTTCGGTAATGTAGAGCCGGATCTCTTCACGAATCCTCATGACCATTTCAAAGCGCTGCAAAGCGGCGATCACATCCTGGAGCATGACTGCCTCCTCGATCTCCAGCGCCGAGAGATTGGCGAGAGCCGCATCCAGCACGGTTTTATATCGCTCAAGCGTCTGCAGCGCCTGATTGGCGCGACCGGCGATCACATTCAGATCCTTCAGGACGTACCGCACATCCTCCTGGTAGAGCGTGATCACATGGCGGCGCTGCGAGATGCAAAGAACCAGGCGGCCCGTCTGGCGCGCCACGCGCTCCGCGGTCCGGTGGCGCGTACCCGTTTCCCGGCTGGGAATGGAAGAATCAGGATTCAGCTGCGTATTGGCAAACAGGATGCGCCGCCCGTCCTCGCTGAGAATGATCGCGCCGTCCATCTTGGCCAGTTCATACAATCTGGCCGGGGAAAAATCAGTCTGAATCGAAAAGCCGCCGTCGATCAACGCCTCGATCGACGCATCGTAGCCAAGCACGATCAACCCGCCCGTCCTTGCGCGCAGAACGTTTTCCACGCCCTCGCGCAGCGCTGTGCCGGGCGCCACAAGGCGCAATATCCGCATGATCGCCGCTTCTCGCTTTCCGTCATCCCGCACCCCTCAACCCCCCAGAACCGTGCGTAACGCTTCATCGAGACTCCCGACGCCAAGCACCCTGATCGACTGTTCGCTCAAGAAATCTTTCATCCGCGACACATTCCCGCCGGGAGCGACAATCTGTTCAAAACCCAACTTCTCCGCTTCCTGGATACGCTGTTCGAGCCTGCTCACCGCGCGCACCTCGCCTGTGAGCCCTACTTC
>JAJZZT010000025.1 GCA_021797415.1 Bacillota bacterium | reverse complement strand
GCGGCGCTCAAACGGATCGCGGGACTCCATCTGCCTGCGGGTGTGCATGTGTCCCTGGCGGGCCAGAGCCAGCAAACGGCGAAAGACTTCAGTTCCCTGATTCAGGCGATCCTCGTGGCGACTGGCATGGTGTATATTGTGATGCTCATCGCTTTCGGCGAATGGACGGCGCCGTTTTCCATCCTGTTCGCCATGCCCGTGGCTTTGATCGGCGCGTTTTTTGGCACGGTCATCGCCCGGCAGCCTGTCAGCGTGTCCTCGCTGGTCGGCATTCTGATGCTGATGGGAATTGTCGTGACCAACGCGATTGTCCTGGTTGATCGGGTGGAAAAACAGCGACAGCGGGGATTGTCTGTGCGCGATGCGCTGCTTGAAGCGGGGACCACGCGCCTGCGGCCGATTCTCATGACGGCGATTGCGACGGTCTGCGCCCTGTCGCCTCTGGCGTTCGGCGCTTCGGAAGGCGCCTTGATCTCGCAGGGGCTTGCCGTGGTCGTTATCGGGGGGTTGGTGACATCGACCATTCTTACACTTGCCATCGTTCCTGTCGTATACGAATTGCTCCACCGGCGCAATACGTCAGCAGGCGTTTAGAGGTTGTTCATAAAGGAGTCAGAACTCTTTGGCGCTGGCGGAGTCATCGCCAGAAATGCTTCCTCACGTACTCCAAAACGTGCGCTCGGTCCGCATTTCTGTCTGCTTCCAAGAGGACATGGAATAAAGTCCACTGCACACTCGGTTTATCCCATGTCCCCTTGCCCTGCGCAAATCTTACCTGCCCCCTTTTTGAACAGGCTTTTTTAGGCAAAATAAAACCCGCATGCGTCTGATCAGGACGAATGCGGGTGATCGAAAGTGCCGTCGGCTGTATTGTTGGTCGTCCATGTTCATGGCCGACTACCGCGTCCAACGTTCGTACTGTTCGCGTTCCAACTGGTCCCGATCTTTCCAGAAGAACACCAGTGGAAAGCCGTTGCTCCAAACGATGGCCGGCGTGTCGATCTCTGCGCCGCGGCGTACATCCTCACGGCTCCACGTGCCGAAAAAATGATTCGCTTGATGATGCTTTCTTCCGAATGCCATTGCTCATTCCTCCCCTTTCGTTATTTCCTACGATCTCATCGTAATCCCCCCGAAAACTGAAAACAAACTTGATGTAAAGGCATGAAAGCGAAAATCATCCAGCCTGAAAACGTGGAACACCTCCATTTCTCTCGCTCAATCGCATGTTTTCGTTGATTTTCATCCTACGATGGCGGCGCGCCAGCGTCATGGGGGTCTGCTTTGAAAATATCATCTGCCAGTCGTCGTCATTCCCTTTGCTCCTGCTCGGACACCGCTATCGCTAAACTCGCGACGAGCAAAGGGAATGACGGCGCTCCAGCTAACCTTGGCCTATGTCGCTTGGTCTTGACACACCGCGACTTCGCGCATACAATCCAAACAAGCGTTAATTTTTATATCCGATATGTTTAGTATGTTTTATGGGGAGGATCATGATGGCTCACGCAATTCCCTGGCTTATTATCGCGGCGCTCCTGCTCTACACAGGCGCTCTCATGGCGCTCTCCGCACGGGCAAAAAGGCGGCTCGCGGACGCGGGCGGAGAAAACTTCCTCCATGGCGGCCGCACATTCGGCTTTCGCCACGTCTTTATCCTCGTCACTGTATTGTGGGCGTCGTCGATCTTTATCGTCGAATTGGAGACAGGATTTCTGTCCGGCATATCGGCCGTGTGGTTCGGCATATCCGTGATCGTCATGTCGGTCCTCGTCGCCGCCTTCCTGCTCAAACCGTTCCAGCGCATCGGTTATCTCACGAATTCGCGCATGATCGGCGAACGCTACGGACGCGCGGCGCAGCGGTTTTCCGCGGCGGTCATCGCGCTCACCTTTCCGATCTTCGCCATGTCAAACGTGCTGGCGGCCGCAGAGTTCATCCACGCGCTGGTAGGCTGGAGCCTGCCGGTCACATTGACACTGACCACGGCCATCATGCTTGTTTACGTCGGCCAGAGCGGCATGTGGTCCCTCGCATATACGCAGACGCTGAACCTGATCACGCTCACGGCCGGCATTGCCGTCGCCGCGTGGTTTCTGCTGCGCGCTCCGGCGACAGTCCTGCACCCGGTTCACATCGCGGGATTCCATTCCTGGACGGGCGTCGGAATCGGCACACTCACGGTGTGGCTGCTCATGAACATACTGAACAGCCTGAGTGCACAGGCGGAACTCCAGGCCATCGCGGCCGTGAAAAATCCGCGGCGGGGACAGGCGGCGGTCTACGTGTCGGCACTCGTCCTGATCGCCTTCACCATCATCCCGGTCTGGCTCGGCATGCGCACTCGCGAAATGTTCCCGCTGGCCGCAAAAGGGTTGGCCGCTTTTCCGGCCGCCGTCGCGCACGTCGCACCGCCCTGGGCGCTCCTGGTTGTCGCCCTCGGCGTGTGGGCATCCGCTCTCGCGTGGTGCGCGCCGCTGCTGTTTTCCGGAGCGTCGAGCTTCGGCGCGGACCTGTTCCTGCGCCCTGCGGCAACCGGGCGCAGGGCGGATATCCGGACGCTCACGCGCTACGGACTTATCGTCCAGGGCGTGCTGGTGATCATCGTATCGTTGCTGCGGCCGGATGAACTGGCCTGGTGGCGCGTGTTTGGCCAGACCATCCGCAGCGGGGCGATCTTCGCGCCGACCGCCGCCTACTTCCTGTGGCCGCTGGCGACCAGGCGGGGCGCATTGTGGTCAATGACAACCGGGGTGATATCTAGCTTCCTCTGGAATGCGACAACCGGCTTTTCCGCAACCCGTTTCCTGCTGGCCGTCAATCCGATGTGGGTGGGTCTCACGATCTCCGCGACCGCGCTTGTCGTCATCAGTCTGGCCGAACACGGGTTTGCGCGACCGTTTCACTTTCCGTCGCCCTCCGGCTACGTCAGCTTCGCTTGCGTCGCGGCCATCGTCCTGGCGGCCGCGCTGACTTGGCGGATCGCCCCGGCGCTGCACGGAGCGCTCATCTGCGTCGGTGTTCTCTTCGCGCTGACCGGCGTGGCCCTGTCCAGCACACCGGCAAAAAAAGAGCAGAGTGACGCAGAAACGGGCAAGCCCCTGGAGAAGAGCCCGGCTCCCGACGCCGTTCAGGCGGGTTGAGCACCCGCCGCCTTTAGCGAGCAGGCCAGTTGGCGATCTCTACCGGAGCGATCTGTTCCGCCAGTTCAATTCCGAACACCTGTGCGTAAAATGACAATTCGGCCTCAAGTGCCCGCCGAATGCTGTCAGCCCCGCGAAACCCGTGGCCTTCCCCGGAGAAAATCACCTGCGCGACGGGAACGACCTGTTCGCGCAGAGCCCGCGCCATGGCGGCCGAGTGTTCCGCAGGCACCACCGGATCGTCCGCACCGTGGAGCAACAGCACAGGCCGGCGGATCTTGTCCGCGTGATGCAGCGGCGAACGTTCGCGAAAGCGCGCCGCCTCCTGTGGATACGGCCCGATCAGCCACTCGGCGTAATGCAACTCAAACTTGGGGCCCTCATTCATCATGCCTTCCAAGTCGGCCACCGCATAATACGCGACCCCGGCGCAAAACACGTCCGAGCGGGCCAGTGCGCGAAGCACCGTGTATCCCCCCGCGCTCTTGCCGCGAATGGCCATCCGCCGCGGATCCACGTCGCCGCGCGCCGCGACCCATTGGGCTGCGCTCACGCAATCCTCGACATCCACCTCTCCCCAGCCGTGACGCAGGCGCTCGCGATAAGCACGTCCGTATCCTGTGCTGCCGCCGTAGTTGACATCCAGCACGGCGAATCCGCGGGTTGTCCAGAACTGGATGTGCCAATTCAAGGCGGGCGACGCCTGGCCGGTCGGACCGCTGTGGCAGAACACGAGCAGCGGCGGAGCTTCATTCGGCGCTTGACCGCAATGCGCATGGACCGGCCGATAAAAAAATGCGTGGCCCTCCCCGTCTTTCACGGGGAACCGGACAGCTTCTGGATGCGACATAAATCTGCTGTCCAGGCGCGCATCCGACGATCGGCGCAGTACTGCGGCCTTGCCGTCGCGTACGACCGTGAGCAGCCGGCCCTCTTCCGGCCCCGCGACAAGAGCGGCCACCACCGCCTGTTCTCCGCCGCCCGCCTTGAGATTGTCCACATCGGTGAATGGGCTGAATTCAGAAACGCGCTCCAGATCCATCCCATCCAGGAGCGCGACACGGCACACGCCGTCCCGCCAAAACGCGCACCACAGCGCGCCCCTGCGGTCAAAGCCGTACAGCGACACGCCAAACACCCACTGCGGCGCGCCAAATTCGGCTGCCATGGGCAGAACCGCGAGCACAGAGCCGTCGGGTTGGACACGATAGAGGTTCCACCATCCGCTGCAATCC
>JAJZZT010000009.1 GCA_021797415.1 Bacillota bacterium | reverse complement strand
CTGCCGTCTTTCCTATCGCTAAACTCGCGACGAGCAAAGGGATACTGGCGGCCCAGCCAACCTGCAGTCTGTCCTATCGCTAAACTCGCGACGAGCAAAGGGATACTTGGCGGCCCAGCCAACCTTGCCCATGGCGCTAAACTCTAAACTCGCCGGACATAGGGCATGGCGCCGGCCCGGCAAATTCAATTCATGGTGATGTAGCCGAGCCACACCGGCGGCGTGACAAGCCACATGCGCATCGGATAGTACCCGTGCACGCTGGGATTGATCAAGATCGCGTTGTTCACCGTATAGATCGGTATCACATACGCGAGGTGGTTCTTCGCAAGCACGTACTTCTGCATGAGCGCGACGTTATTCGTCTGTTCCGCCTTGACTCCAAGAGCCATGATGGCGCGCACCTGCGGAGATTCATGTTTCGCGATCAACGTTCTGCTCTGGAGAATTTTCTGGGCGGGCGCCATCGTGAACGACTGCAGTTTCTCGTATTGCGCCTGGTAAGCGCCGCTCATCGACCAGATAGGCACGTTGGTGCGCTGCCAGCCGGAAATGTTCAGGGGCATGATGGTCTGCCAGTTGGGGAATGCTGCGCTCTGGCCGAACTGCGTGAATCCGACCTCGTTGCTCGGCAGCACTTTGCTCAAATCCGCGACGTACGTACCATAGTTTTCCGAGTCCACCTGAACCGTCACGCCGAGCGTCTGTTGCCACATCTGCGCCACCGCTTCGGCGATCGGGTCCGGATTGCTTCCCGTCAGGATGCGAACGGTGGGAAAGCCCTTGCCGCCGGGATAACCGGCCGCCGCCATCAGGTGCTGCGCCTGCGTCGGATTGTACTGCAGCGCACCCTTTGCGATCCAGGGCGCCATCCAGGTCGTCACCTTGCCGTCATAAGCGGGCACGCCGGTTCCAAGCAGGACGTTCTTGGCGATCACCTGCTTGTTCACCGCTTCCGCAAACGCCTGGCGCACATCGAGGTTGGAAAGCGCCGGATTCATGCTGGGTGAAACTTGCAGCGTATAGCTGACCGCAGTCTGCACCCAGTGCAGTTGGTTCTTGAGCGACGGATTGCTTTGTACCGCGGGCACGTCCTGCGGCGTCAGGATCGCTGTGTCGGACTGATTGTTCTGGTACGTCAGAAACTCGTTGGCGTTCGCAGAGTAGGGAAGAACCTTGATTTCCTTCAGAGGCACCTTTGCGTAATAATATGGATTGGGCTTGAGAATCTCCTCGGTGCCCTGCACGTATTTGGTAACCATGTAAGGGCCGTCGGAGACGATGGTCTGTGGATTTGTCCAGATGGACTCCGGTTTGCCCTGGACGACGCGGGGATCGACGGGCAACTGCCACATGTCGGTCGCCAGTTGGGTCAACAGCGTCGGATCCGGCCTGTCCAGCGTGAATTGCAGTGTATAGTTCCCTATGGCCTTAACGCCCAGACTGGCGACGGGCGCGACGCCCTGGATGATCTTCTGCGCGTTTTTGATCGGCACGTCGCCCTGAAAACTGCTGGACTTGTGCGCCTGGGCAGCCGTCTGCGGATTCACGGCCCGCCGGATCGAATACACAAAGTCCTGCGCGGTGACCGGGTCCCCGTTGGAAAAGCGGGCGTTGTGCCGGAGGTAAAACGTCCAGACGGTGCCGTTCGCCTTCCAACTGGTGGCGATCCCGGGAACAACCGAGAAGTTCGGGCCAAAGTGGACCAAGCCCTCGAAGATCCCGATCTGCGATTGCCGGGCGTCCCAGGTGAAGAGCGCGGGATCAAACCCCGCCCCGTCGTCGATCGTGTAGAATGTGAATACGCCGCTGCCGGAAGAACTCGCGGCGCTGGCCGCCTGAGAATATCCCGTTGCAGACAGCGCCATGACCGCCGCCATGGAAATCGGAGCAACAATGCGCCCCACCTTCTTCATTCGCCTGCACCTCTCCCCCTCTATGATCGAACAGTATAAATAATTCGCCGGCGGAAGGAATATTCCTCCCTCGAAGCACAAATATTTTGGTATAATCCATCAGAAGGCTTCTGTCTGGAATTTCTAATACTTTTTTATGAGGTGATGGCATGATCTCGATCGGCATCATCGGCGCCGGAGGCATCGCCCAGGCGCACGCCGGAGCGATCCGCGCAATTGGTGTGGACAGGTGCAGGCTGGATGTGGTGTACGACCCCAACGCCGAGACTCTTTCCGCTTTTTGCGGGCAGTTCGCCGACCTCGGGGCACATCCGGCCGCCAGCGCCGACGAACTGTTTGCCCGGCCGCTCGACGCGGTGATCATCTGCACCCCGAATCACGTTCACTCGCTCTATGTGCGCCGCGCCGCGGAGCGCAAGCTCGCCGTGTTGTGCGAGAAACCAGCCGCAAACACGCTGCAGGCGGCGCATGACATGGCCCAGGCCGCCGCACTGGCCGGCGTCGTCACGATGGTCGGCTTCACCAACCGATATCAGCCGGGCATCCGCAAACTGCGCCACGCCATGGACGCGGGACTGCTGGGAACGATCTACGCCTACAGAGAACTGTCCTCCGGAGCGCGCCTGGTCAACCCGTCGATCGGCCTTGAGTGGCGCATGCGCGACTGGGACGCGGGCGGCGGAGCCGTCGCGGATTTCGGCGTCCATTCACTCGACATGGCCACGTGGCTGCTGGGCGATTCCTGCGGACCGCTGCACAGTCTCACGGGCATGCTGGCGACGTTCGTCAAGCGGGCGGGAAACTATCCGCAAAACGACGATCTCAGCGTTGTGACGGGCCGCTTCGCTTCAGGCGCCATCGCGTCGCTCATGGACAGCCGCGTGGGGCCGGGGCTCTACCAGGTGGACGTGATGGGATCCTTGGGCCATGCGCATTTTGATCTGCGCAAAAATGCCGAACTGGATATCCACCTCTACCAGTCTCCCGGAAAATCGCCCGCGCTTCCCGATGTTACAATCGCCAATCCGTTCGAGGCGCAACTGGCCACTTTCCTCGACGCCATCGCCGCCGGCCGCCCGGTCGAACCGGATCTCATCCGGGCGTATGAAATCCAGCGCCTGATCGAGCGCGTCCGCGACCACGCAGTATGACGTTCGCGGTCCAATCCACGCGGTCTGATCATCCGCAGTATGACGTTCGCAATCCAATCCACGCGGTCTGATCATCCGCAGTATGACGTTCGCATCCAATCCACGCGGTCTGATCGTCCGCAGTATGACGTTCGCAATCCAATCCACGCGGTCTGATCATCCGCAGTATGACGTTCGCAATCCAATCCACGCGGTCTGATCATCCGCAGTATGACGTTCGCAATCCAATCCACGCGGTCTGATCGTCCGCATGCCAACCTGAACCGGAAGGGAAGTCTGTCCATGATCCGCCTTGACGACATCGGCGACCCACTGATCCACGCATTCGTCTATCCCGGCCACATCAACGGCTTTTCCGCACAGGAGATGTCCGCTTTCGGCGGCTGGATGAACGATATGCACGCCGACCGCAGCGGCGATCCGCTCGATCCGGAGATCCGCATCACGGTCATCGCCTCGCCGGACAAAGAGCGGGCGACGCGCATCGCCGCCGCCTGCCGCATCGACACCGTCTACGACCGGATCGCCGACCTCGACCCGGCAAGCGTGGACGGAGTCCTGATCCTGGAGGACGACGGGACAAAGCACCCGACGCTCGCCCTGCCGTTTCTTGAACAGGGCAAGTTTGTCTTCCTCGACAAGCCGGTGGCCGTCAGCGCCGACGACGCAAGCACGTTGGCGTCCGCCGCCCGCCGGCACGGCGCGCGCCTCACGGGCGGTTCCGCCCTGCGCTACAGTCCGCGCGTCGCCGCCGCCCGCGAGGCGTGCGCCGCAGAGCGACCGGGAAGCGTGACCATTTCGGGACCCGGCCGCTGGTTCAACTACGCCTGTCACACGGTCGAAGTGCTGGAGGCCCTGTTTGGCCTTTCCGGTGTCGAGCTTTGCGCTATCGGAAAAGAGGAGCGTGGCGCGGCGCTGCTGCGCTGGCCGGACGGCATGACCGCCTCCGTCAGTTTCGGCGGCGGCCATCAGCCGCTGTTCATCCTGCGGGCAGAGTATCGCGACCGGACGGAGACCTGGGTGATCGACGACGCGCGTCAGTACTACCTCGGACTGTCGCAGACCATCGTATCTGTCGCCGCGGGCCGCGCCGATCCGCCCCCCGCCGACAGTTTCGTGGAAATCGCGCGCGTTCTTGAACAGGGCGGAGCGCTGCTGTCCTGACACATCGCCGCAATGCGCCGGGAAGTTCTGCCCCCTTTTTGAACAACCTCTATATGAGCCTGTTCAAAAAGAGGGCAGGTAAGACCCACGCAGTGCAAGGAAGCAGCCAGAAATGCGGACCTGGGGGACATGGGATAAGGTCCTCTTTGCAGGCGCAATGGTTCCGCATTTAGTGTCCGATGC
>JAJZZT010000259.1 GCA_021797415.1 Bacillota bacterium | reverse complement strand
TGCTGAGACGCCGGATGTTCTGCCAGTTAATCAGATAGGCGAACGCCTTGCGCACCGCGACCAGGTTGTAGGGGTAGATGTGTTCGTCAAAGATGAGAGCAACCATGGTGTAGGCCGGCGCCTTATAGAACACGTTGCCCGGCGTTTTCTTTGCCTGATCGTAAATATTTACAGGATAGGTGCCGGTCAGCTCATCGACCTGCCCCGAGATGGCGTAGTTCCACTGTTCCTGGCTCCCCGTGAAGTTGCGGCGGATCACTTCGTTCACCTTGACATTGTTGGCCGCCCAGAAGTACGGGTTCTTGCGCATGATCAGTTCTCCGGGGTTGACGGCCTGGATGACGAAGGGACCCGACGACACATCGGCAACTGGAGAAAAGCCACTGATCTTCGTGCCCAATGCGGTTAATTGAGTAAGCGCGGCCGTGGCCTTACTCTTTAGCGCCGCGTTGGTTCCCTGGTATTGACTCTGGCTGATCAAGGACCACACGTCGGATGGAAGCAATGGCCCGAAGACGATGTTCGGTACGATATTGGTTGTCAGCACATCAAACAAAAACGTATTGGACTGCACTCCCGGCGACAGGGTCATCTCGATTTCCCGGGGTCCCAGCACTTTGACCGAGCCCAGCCCGTAACTCTGCATCAGGCCCACAGCGTATGAACAGGCCAACGTGGTTTTGACATCGGCGGCGGTGACCGGCTGCCCGTTGGACCATCGCGCCTTTCGCAGCCACACCGTCACCGTCCTTCCATTCTTCGACAGCGACCACCGACTGGCCAGCGCAGGGTAAAACGCCCCCAAGTTGGAACTGTTGTGCGATATGGCCAAGGGCATGATGTCCATCCCCGGCATCTCCAATGAACTGGCTGCATAGATGTTCATGGGAGCCCCTGCCGGCATGATGCCGCCAATCGTCACAAACGGCGCCGCGGACACCTGAGAGGCCTTCACGCTTGCCCCGGAACCATACCCAACCATGAGTGTAAGCGCCGCAAGCGATAGAGTTCCCACCGCTACCTTCCGATTCATCTTTGGTTTCCCCCTTTGATTTATCGTGCCCCGCGTGGGTTTATTCAAGCTTTTAATTAACGAATATTTCGACTCGGGCTTTCAATCTCCTGCATTGCACGCCGATTCCGAATAAAAAAATTTTCTTGATTTTTAGAGGTTGTTTTGCCGACTCCTGCAGGCGCGAGAACATCTCACGCGATCCGCGGCTGCGGAAGCGTCAATATCGCAAGTGCGCAGTATATAAGTTGGAGACATACCACGAGTCGATTTGTATTTGAAACACGCCGGGCTGACACGAAGTCAGCCCGCCACCTCGCTCTGTCCTTCCGCCTTCTTTTTACGCTCCGCAAGCCACAGCCAGATGCCGGCGATGATGCCCGCCGCGACCATGGGAATGGCCGTCCACTGAGCCGCATCCCAGTGAAACAGAAAACGTGGGCTGTCTCCCCGCAGCATCTCAAGAAAAAAGCGAACGGTATTGTAGCTGATCAAATAGTAGACAAAGAGCCAGCCGGTGGGCCAACGGCGCAATTTCAAGGCCATCAGGATGCCGAACAGAATGATGTCGGCCTGTCCTTCCCAGAGCATCGCCGGCCACAGGGGATGATTGCCGTACTGCAGGCGGGCCAGCGTACCGGCAGGATACAGCACGCCAAAGTTGCTGCCCGTGGGCGCTCCGTACGCGCTCCCGTTCATGAAATCCGCATCGCGGCCGATGCCTTGCGCCAGCAGCAGTCCCGGTGCGGCCATGTCTGTAAGCGCCCAGAACGGAATTTTCTTGAACCGGGCATAGATCCAGCCGACGACGACCGCCCCGACAACCCCGCCCTGGATGGAGAGTCCGCCATGCCAGACCATGATGATCTGACCCGGGTGCCGGGAGTAGTACGCCCAGTCAAAAAAGAACACCTGCCAGACCCGGGCGCCGATCACACCGCCGAAGAAGAGCATGGGCCCCAGGTCGAGCCAGACGGGGATGTACCGGGCCTTATTTTCAACTTTGGCGAGATAGAGAGTGATACCCAGGCCCAGCAGAAAGGCCAGCAGAAACAGGGTGCTGTACGACCGGATCGGAAACGATCCGATGAAAAACCAGTATTTATGCAATGCCAGACCTCCTCACTGTCTTGAGCAAGTGTACCTCAAACGATTTTTAAAGTCCCGCACCGCTCTGCCACGCATCCCTCGGCATCGGGCACAGATAGCGGTTAATATAAACTGTATGGGAACATCAAAAAATGGAGGTCATAGCGAAGTGTTTCGCATAGGACGGTGGGCGGCGCTGTTTTGGATCACTCTGGCAGAATTGCTGGCTATGAGTGTATGGTTCAGCGCATCTGCAGTTGCTCCAACTCTGGAACAAGATTGGCATATCCCGGGGGTCGATGTCATCTGGTTGACATCCAGCGTCCAATTGGGCTTTGTCATCGGGGCGCTCGCCAGCGCCACCTTTGGCTTGCCGGACCGCATCCGGCCACGTAGACTGATGGGCTGGGGAGCGCTTGGAGCCGGATTTTGCACAGCGCTCATCCTGCTGTTCCCGGATGGAGGTGGGTGGCCTTTCTTGCTGCGCGGACTGACGGGTGTCTTTCTGGCTGTCGTCTATCCGGTGGCGGTTCAGTGGATAGCGGCGTGGTTTCCACAGGAACGCGGGCTCGCCGTCGGCATTTTGATCGGTGGTCTGACTGTCGGATCCGCCCTGCCACACCTGCTGGCCGGTTTGCCATCATTGCAAAATTGGCGGGCCGTTATGGGAGGAAGCGCCGTATTGGCCGGTATTGCCTGGGCCTTGATCTTGTGGGTGGTTCCAGAAACCGCCGAACCCTTCCACGCCCAAAAATTCCGCTGGAACAGCGCCGGGGCGGTCTTTCGCGACCGCCCGGTCATGCTGGCCAATCTCGGGTATTGGGGCCATATGTGGGAACTCTATGCCATGTGGACATGGCTGCCCGGCTTTCTTCTGGCGAGCTGGACGCCGCTCCTGCCCCATCTGACCGTTGTTCGGCTGGTCGGCTGGGCAAGTTTTGCAGCCATCGGTTTGAGCGGAGTGTTCGGAGCGCTGGTGGGCGGACGACTGGCGGACTGCGTCGGCCGCACCACGGTTACCATCGCTTCACTCATCGTGAGCGGCGTCATGTGTCTTGTGATCGGCCCTTCCCACCACGATATCTGGTTGACCCTGTTGTTGGCGCTGGTTTGGGGATTCAGCGTAATTGCCGACTCGGCTCAGTTTTCTACGGCCGTGACGGAATTAAGTCCGGCAAGCCGGCAGGGCAGCGCGCTCACGATTCAGATGGCCGTGGGTTTCCTGATTACGATCGGATCCATCAATCTTGTGGGAGTCGCGGAACCGATTCTCGGCTGGTCACACGTTTTTGTGTTATTGGCGGCGGGACCGCTGGTGGGGATCGTGGCCATGACGCGCCTGCGCAACCGTCCCGAAGCCCGTCAAATGGCGGACGGACGCCGTTAGGAATCCCGGCGCCGGACGGAATGCGGACAGCGTGCGGCCCATCTGAAAAAGATCGATTCGACGGGCTTTAGCCATGATCCATATCGGGGCTTTCATGCTGTTCTTCCCGAAGCGCATAGACGGCGGCCTGGGCGCGGCTGGAGACGTGAAGTTTGCCAAAAATCGAGTGGATGCAGTGCTGGACCGCGTACACGCTGATGTGAAGATTCTCGGCAATATCGCGATTGGACGCGCCGGTCTTGATTTGGCGAAGAATTTCTATTTCCTGTGCTGTCAGGGAATGCGCCAACGGCGTATTGACCGCCGCCGCTCGCGACATGGTGGACCAGATCGTGGAAAGCAGGAGACTCGGGATCACGATTTCTCCGGCAACCACACGGCGAACCGCATCCACCAGTTCCTCTGCGTTGGCCGTCTTGATGACACAACCATACGCGCCTCTTTGGAACACCTCCAGAAGGATTTTTATATCCTCACTCACTGTCAGAAGCAAAATACGGGTCAACAAGCCCAGGCAATGTACACTGGCGATCGTTTCTAGCCCGTTTTCCACCGGCAAAGCCAGATTGATCAAGAGAACATCGGGTTGCAATGCCCGCGTGAGAGAGACTGCCTCAAGACCGGTTCCTGTCTCGCCAACAACTTCGATGTGGTCTGCCCCCCGAAAGATTTCGACCTCACACGCGCGAAACAGTGGGTGATCGTCCGCGACGACCACACGAATGGCGCTTCTGTTGCGATTTTCCGACAAGGGTGATCCATTCTCCGACAATGGATAATCCCCCTCGCATCCATGGCCTCATCCGGCCTTGGTCGATGGCTCTATCGCGTACTGTATTTATTTATAATACAACGACGCAGAACTGCCAGATTAAAACGAATTAATTATTTAGTAGTCATTGCCGCAGTCTATAGTTCAAAACATCACTCGGCCCAGATAA
>JAJZZT010000472.1 GCA_021797415.1 Bacillota bacterium | reverse complement strand
TACCTGCCCGTTGGGCTCATCATGTCAAAAGGGTACTCCACGGGCGGTTTTTCGGCGATCGCCCAGGCGTTCTGGCAACGGCGCGGGATCCCGCTCTGGATCACCATGACCTTGATGAACGGCGTTGCCATTCTTGTGATGGGCGTCGCATTTGGCAAATTGTCCGGCATTCTCACCTTGATCGCGACAATCTGGGGCGGTTTTTCCATCCAACTGTGGACGCGTTGGACATCGCTTTGGCTGGACGGCCGGAAACGCGAGGCGGCCTGATCCTGCCCGGCGCGCCGGCGCTGCATTCGCGCCGCGCGCGACTCCGGACGAGCGGGAATCCAGCCTGCCGCGGGCGCAGTGCCGGCGTATGGAGAACATGGACATCATGGGACGTCGACGGCCAGTATACTATGGGACAGATTGGCTTCCGGCAACCACCCACCCGACGCATAATCCCAAGGCGATCGTCAAAATGAATAATCCTTCAATCATCCCGAAACGGCTGACCAGCAATCCCCCGCCGAAGACGGGAACACTGAAACCGATGTATGCGGCCACATAGTAGCTTGATATCACTCTGGCCCGGACATCTCCTTCCCCAAGTTGTCCGGCAAGGCCCAGACCTCCTTTGAATGCCAGACCATTTCCCACCCCTTCCACGACCATGGCCAGGAACAGTAGAAGAGTGTTCCGCCATTCTCCGGACAGAATAAAAAGGAGTGTACCCAGCACGGCGCACAGGAGTCCGATCTGTGTCATCCGCGTCAGCCGCCTGTCTGGAGTTACCCACTGGGCGACCCCTCCCGAGACCATCATCAAGAGAATGAGGCCGCCCACGACCGCATCGTTATGCTCATGCAGAACCTGGATGGTGAAAGAGGGTACAAGCGCAATCACCGTGCCGGTCAAGGCGAAGAAGATCAATCCCGCCGGGCCGATGAAACGCAGGAAAGGCCGGCGCAGCGAAGGTGGAACGCCGACCCGCACACTCCAGCGGATGGACTCTGCCGGGGAAACGGATTCCGGCACGGTGAGAGAACCCGCGATTGCGATCAGCATGAGCAGGACGTGGAGAAGAAAGGGGGTTTGCATAGGATGCCAAGGAACGTATTGCAAAAACAATCCGGAGATTGCCGGTCCGAGGCCAAATCCGATCATCGTTGTCAAGCTCGCCAAACGCAGAATCTGGACGCGCCTTTCTCCCGCGCGGTCGACCATGAAGGCCGTGCACGTTCCGAGAAAAACGCCCGTCGCGACGCCCTGGAGACCCCGGCCGACAAAGAGTTCCAGTGGAGAATGGCTTATGGCGTATACCAGGGAAGCCAGCGCCATCACAATCATTGACGGGACGAGAACGATTTTGCGCCCGATCTGGTCCGACAGCGATCCTGCGATCAGCAACGCGGGGAGCAGCGTCACGGCATAGACGGCAAACAGCAACGTGAGGGACGGACTGTCCATGTGATACTCGGATTGATAGACAGGGAAAAATGGGATGACCAAATTGGTTCCCATGGTGAATACGAGCAAAGCAAACCATAGACGCCTCATGCCTTCTCCCTCTCCCCGGAACAGTTTGAATATGTGAAGCGGCCGCTCAAAAAAGTTAGGCACTCCCCGGCGGATTTTACTGCGCAGATCCTGCCTGCCTCTTTTTGAACGGTCCTTTGAAGCAATCAAACGGTATCACGACTTGCGTAAATGGAGAATTTCAATTATGGTGGACCGATATAACGCATGGTTATAACCGGGGGGTGAAGAATTGAACGTAGACTGGTTGCAGTCATTTGTGGCGGCGTCCCGGGAGAGAAGTCTGCTTCAAGCAAGCGAAAAGCTTCACATATCGCAGCCCGCTTTGACCAAGCAGATGAAAAAGCTGGAAGATTACTATGGCGTCGAGCTCTTTCGCCGTTCTTCGACGGGGATTGAATTGACTGAGGAAGGAAGTCTGCTCAAAGATCGCGTTGAACCTGTATTGCACAATCTGGAAATTTTGCGCAGGGAATTGGCGAAGCGAACGATTCAGCCGCTCCGGCTGGGGTCCGTGCCGAGCTTTGCCGCCTATGTATTGCCGAAATTAATCTTGGATTGGAAAGGGCGTGGATTGGAAGCGAGGATTCTCTTGACGGGCACTTCGATGGTCCTTGGAAAAGAACTGCGTGAAGGGCGGATCGATGCGGCCATCGTGGAGAAATCCCGCATAGAAGGCAATCAAGGTTATTTTGTCGTGCAATCATACAGAGAGCCTTACTTTTGCCTGTGTTTGAGGGATCATCCTCTCGCCCGCAGGGATGAACTGACTGTGGAAGAGTTGCTTGCCGAACCGTTGATCATGCACCCGGCAGACTGCGAGGTGCGGGCGGCGATTGATTCTGCCTTTCTTGCGCGCGGCGCACAACCGATTGTGGCTGAAGAGGCGCCGTTTGGCGAATCCATCGTGGGATTTGTGACCGCGGGAGCCGGAATTGCCATCGTGCCGAAGGGAATCGCCGACCAGGTGGGCGGCGGTGGTTTGGCGACACGGCTGATCCGCGATTTTCCGGCAAGGGAGCTTGTTCTGGCGGCACAATCGAACTTTATAGGGAAAATTCTAAAAGACTCTGTTCAAAAAAGTGGGCAGGGTTGACCCACGCAGTGCAAAGGGACATGGGATAAATCGAGTGTGCAGTGGATGTTATCCCATGTCCCCTTGGAAGCAGCCATAAATGCGGACCGAGCGTACGTTTTCGGGTGCGTGAGGGAGCATTTCTGGCGATGACGCGGCAATGCGGACCGGATGCCGCGCACCGCGCGAAGCCGTAGACCGCGACAAGGTGGGGAATGAGCGGGCTCTGTCAGCGCAAACAGATCATCTTTGATTGATCCTTGTGAGGGATTTCACAAACGCTCTTTTCGGATACGATCATAGTGTGATTGTCGCTGAAGATCAGCGGGAAAAGGGTGCGGCGGGCGGCCGGGAACGGGAAGCCGGGGGAGATATTTGGGCGGCGCATCCGAAGATGGTTGAGGAGAGGATTTGCATGAAGGTCGTGACGTTGGAAGAGGCCATGGCGGCCATTGGTTCTGAGAGCCGGGTGTACACACAGGGGATGGCGTCCACTCCCCACCGGCTGCTGGCCGGATTTGCCGAGCGGTGCAATCAATTGGAAAATATGGAGCTGTACCATCTGCATCTGGAAGGTCCCACTCCGTGGATCGCGCCGGCGCTTGCCGGCCGCCTGCGCGACATTTCGCTGTTTGTGGGCGCCAATTTGCGCGAAGCGGTCAATGACGGCCGAGCCTTCTATACGCCTCTGTTTCTGTCCGAAGTGCCCTGGTTTCTATCGCGGTCGCTCTTCCGGCCGCATGTGGTCCTGCTCAACGCGAGCCTGCCGGACCGTCACGGGTTCGTCAGCCTGGGGCCGACACTGGAAGCGACTTTGACGGCGATCGCCCAGGCGGATATCGTGATTGCGCAAATCAACCGGCACATTCCCCGCGCTCTCGGAACCGCTCTGATCCATCAGAGCGCGATCACCTACGGCGTCCTATGGGACGAACCTTTGGACGGTTCCCCTTCGTTGCCCGGCAACTCCGTCACGGACGCGATCGGCCGCCATGTGGCGGGGTTGATTCCCGATCGCGCCACGTTGCAGATGGGCATCGGAAGGATTCCCGACGCCGTTTTGCGGCAACTCACAGGACACAAAGACCTCGGCGTGCACAGCGAGATGATTTCCGACGGCGTGCGAGTTCTGGCGGAACAGGGAGTGATCACCGGCAGCCACAAAAAAACAGATCCGGGCTACATCGTGGCCACCTTTGCGATGGGTTCCCAGTCGCTGTTCGACTTCATCGACGACAACCCGGTCGTGTCGATGCGGGCCGTGGATTATACGAACAACACGGCCGTCATTCGATGCAATCCGCGCATGATTTCGGTAAACTCTGCCATCGAGGTGGATCTGACCGGTCAGGTGGTCGCGGAATCGATCGGATCGCGGATCGTTTCCGGCGTCGGGGGACAGATGGACTTCGTGCGGGGAGCGAGCCTGGCGGAGGAGGGCAGATCGATCATCGCGCTGCCGTCGCGGACCGGCTCGGGCCTGCCGCGCATCGTGGCGTCCCTGCGTCCCGGAGCGGGTGTCACAACCACGCGCAATCATGTGCAGTACGTCGTCACCGAGTACGGCGTCGCCGAACTGCACGGACGCACTCTCGAACAGCGCATGCGGCAGTTGATCGCCGTCTCCCATCCGGAGGACCGCGACGCCTTGGCAAAAGCGGCCAGAGCGCTGTGATTCTGGGGAGATAAAGTCCAAGGTGTACTGGGCCGTCGTCCTGCCCTATGCAAGGTGAGTTCCGCACCATGGACAAGGTGTGCTGGGTCGCCAGTATCCTTTTGCCCGTCGCGAGTTTAGCGATAGCGGTGTCCGAGCAGGAGCCAGGGGACATGGGGTCCAGTCCTTAAGGGGCAGGCGGGCTCATTT
>JAJZZT010000355.1 GCA_021797415.1 Bacillota bacterium | reverse complement strand
GACCGCGTCGTCGGTCGGTCCGTGGCGCTGCAGTGCATCTTTGGCCCCGGAGAGCAGACGGTTGGAAATGAAATCATTGAACCGGGCCACCACAATCCCAAAACGCAATCCCGTGCCGACCAGATGACCTTCATAGATCATGCCCACGCGCGTACACTCCCCGCATATATGTACTTCAAGAGGTTGTTCAAATAGTGACAGGACACCCCGGCACATTGCTGCGTCATTGCCAGATATGCTCCCTCAAGCACCAAAAAACGTATGCTCGGTCCGCATTTCTGGCTGCTTCCCAGGGGACATGGGATCAAGTCCTTACAGCAGGCACCATGATCCCGCCTATCGTGTTTGATGCTTCAATCAAGCACGATAGGCACCGCAGTGCGCCTGCCGAAATTTGGGTGATCCCATGCCCCATTGCACTGTGCGGGTCTTACCTACCCCCTTTTTGAACTGGTACTTCAAGAGACAGTTCTACAGGTTGAGCATGTGGCCGAGTTTGGACTTTTTGGTCGCCAGGTATTTTTCATTAAACGCACTGGCGTCCGTCTGCAGCGGAACGCGTTCGACGATCTCCAGACCGTGGCCGTGTAATCCGCTCACCTTGCGCGGATTGTTGGTCATGAGGCGCATCTTGCGCACACCCACGTCGATCAGGATCTGCGCGCCAATCCCGTAGTCGCGCAGATCGGGGGCGAAGCCCAGTTCCTGATTCGCCTCCACCGTATCCAGCCCCTGCTCCTGCAGTTCATAGGCGCGAATCTTGTTGATCAGCCCTATGCCGCGCCCCTCCTGCCGCATATAGACTAACACGCCCGTTCCCTCCCGCGCAATTTGCGACAGCGCCGCGTGCAACTGCGGGCCGCAATCACAGCGCCAGGAGCCGAAGACATCGCCCGTCAAACACTCGGAATGCATGCGCACCAGCGTGGGACGCGCCGCGTCGACATTTCCCATGACCAGCGCCACGTGCTCCTTGTCATCGAGACTGTTCCGGTAAACGATGATGTGAAAATCGCCGTATTGCGTCGGCAGATCGGCCTCAGCCGCCCGCTGGATCAGCTTCTCCCGCTCTTTTCGATACGCGATGAGATCGGCCACCGTAATCATGAGCAAACCGGATCTGTCCGCCAGCGCCTTTAGATCGGGCACGCGCGCCATGGTGCCGTCCGCGTTCAGCACTTCGCAGATCACGCCGGCCGGGTACGACCCGCACAGTTCCGCCAGATCCACGGCGGCCTCCGTGTGTCCCGCTCTGCGCAGCACCCCGCCTTCTTTTGCGATGAGCGGGAAAATGTGGCCCGGACGCTTGAAGTCCTTTCCCCGGTTGCGATCGTCGATCAACGCCTTGATCGTCGCGGCCCGTTCCACCGCGGAAATCCCCGTCGTCGTGGAACTGTGGTCGACAGACACCGTAAAAGCGGTGCGCAGCGTATCCGTGCTGTGTTCCACCATCGGGTGCAGGTCGAGCACCTTGGCCCGCTCCGCCGCAAGGGGCGCGCAGACGAGTCCGCGCCCGTGCGTGATCATAAAATTGATCACGTCAGGTGTCGCGTGCTCTGCAAGCGCGATAAAGTCTCCTTCATTCTCCCTGTCTTCATCGTCCACGACGATGATGACCTCGCCGCGGCCAAGCGCGGCCAATGCCTGTTCAATCGCGGCAAACACGCCGTCTCACTCCCCTTCGTACCCCAACCGGCGCAGCGTCTCCTCTGTGAGACCGTGTCCCCGTTTCACAGGCGCCACATGAGGTTCCAGCATGCGGGCGATATACTTTGCGATCATGTCCACTTCCAGATTGACCTCCGCACCCGGTGCCAAATCGCCGACCGTCGTCACCCGGGCGGTATGCGGAATGACCGAGACACGGAATCGCGTATCCGACACGTCCATCACCGTCAGGCTGGCGCCGTCAACCGCGACCGACCCTTTCTCCACGATAAACGGGGTCAGGTCGGACGGCGCCGCGATCTCCAACACAAGCGCGGACGCCGTCCTGGTTCGGGAGAGGACCTGACCCACGGCGTCGACATGACCCGCGACAAGGTGGCCGCCAAGCCGGGAATCGGCGCGCAAAGCGCGTTCCAGATTCACCCGCCCCGCCGCGCGCATGCGGGGAAGTGTCGTACGCCGCTCGGTTTCCGTCACCACATCCGCCACAAACGCGCCGCCGGAAACCTCCGTCGCCGTCAGACAGGCGCCGCTCACAGCCACACTGTCGCCCACGCGCAGATCTTCCGTCACTCGCGGCGCGCCGACGGTGATGCGCAAACCGCCGGCCACGCGGCGAACGGCCTTCACCACGCCGATCTCCTCGATCAATCCTGTGAACAACCCGGTTCCTCCCGATCATCCGGCGTGCCGATCGTCAACCAGTCTTTCCCGACCTGCCGGACCGATGTAATGCGCAGTTTTACAGCCTCCGCCAACGATTTTGTCTCAGGTCCGCGAAAAGCGGGAATACCGGCCCCCAGCAGAAGCGGCGCGTGAAAAAACCACACTTCGTTCACAAGGCGCGCGCGCAAGAAGGAAGACGCCAGGATACTTCCGCCTTCGACAAGCACATGCCGGCAACCGCGCGCCGCCAGTCCGTCAAGCACGGCCCGTAGCTCGAGACGCCCATCCCGTTCCGGATGGCGCGCAATCTCGACGCCCTGCCGGACAAGAGCCTGTTCCCGCTCCGTGGAAGCCCGGTCAGAACAGGCGATGAGCGTTGGCGCCGCCTGATCCTGAACGACCCTCGCCGTCCGGGGCAACCGCAAAAGACTGTCCAACACCACCCGCAACGGCTGGCGGGCGGCGAGTTCTTCTTTCCCCTGCGAATCGGGAAAGCGCACCGTGAGCGCGGGATCGTCCTGCAACACCGTCCCCGCTCCCACCAGCACGGCATCCACACGCGAGCGCAGCGCGTGGACTTCACGCCGCGCCGCGGCGCCTGTGATATAGCGGCTTTCGCCGCCGCTCGCCGCAACGAACCCGTCGAGCGTGGCCGCCAGTTTCAGCGTGACATACGGCAGTCCGCCGTCCGCAAAGTGAAGGTACGCGGCATTGTCACGCCGCGCCTCATCGCCCAGACAGCCCACCGAGACAGCGACGCCGGCCGCCCGCAGACGCGCGATGCCCTGTCCCGCCACCCAGGGGGAAGGATCCTCCACCGCCACCACGACCCTTGTGACACCCGCCGCGATGAGCGCGTCGGCGCATGGCGGCGTGCGACCGTGATGGGAACACGGCTCAAGCGTCACGTACAGCGTGGCGCCTTGCGCCGCGGGGCCCGCCATGCAAAGCGCGTGGACCTCGGCATGCGCTTCCCCGGCGCGCAGGTGAGCGCCGACGCCCACCACCGCGCCATCCTTGACGAGGACGGCGCCGACGATCGGATTGGGGCTGGTCTGTCCTGCCGCCATCCGCGCAAGTTCGATCGCCATGTTCATGTAGTGTTCATCATCCATGCATTCCGGCCTCCGTTGTGGGCATGTCCAAAAAAGAGGCAAAAAAAGCGTCCTGACCATTCAGGGCGCACAAGAAGCGAGAGATCCGGGCATGCCCGCTTCTCCGCTTCTCCTTCTTTCATCCGGACTGTACCGTCGGTACTGGAATCCCACCAGTTCGTGCCGCAATCGGCTCGTGGACTCTGCTTGCGCATCACCACCGGTCGGGAATTGACATCTGTCTCACCCTGCCCCGAAGGAGTCTGTTTTTCGGACCGTTCCGGCCCTATTATCCTAAGTATAGCACAAAACACCGGGGTAAAGACGGAGGGCGCCTTGTACCCAGCGCTGAAGCGGAGGGGCTTTACGGCGCATTTGACAAAACGGCGGCGGGCCGCCCACGGGCGGGCCGCCGTTCACGCGGCCCGCAGGGCGCGCGCTCCTCCTTTGCGGATGAACGTCGACACGTACGGCCAAACAGAGCCCACGGCACCGACCATGCCGCGAAACAAGCCAAACCACTGCAACACGCGCGGTATCCAGGCAAGCATCGTCAACAATCTGATTCCTCCCCAAAGTGACAAGTCAAGCCGCTCCCGTACAATATGAGCCGCAGCACCGCGCGGCAGCGGCTTGCGCCCGGTTCGTCGCAACCAGTTCGCTGCGCGCGGCAGGCGACGCACAACAGGCGTTCAGTCCGCCACGTCCAGGCGAACCAGGTCATCCAGTGTTTCCCTGCGCACGACCAGGCGCGCGGCGCCGTCCTTGACCAGCACCACAGCGGGCCGGGGCAAGCGGTTGTAGTTGCTCGCCATCGAATAATTGTACGCTCCGGTGCAATACACGGCGAGAATGTCGTCCGCCCGCACCTCCGGCAACGCCACGTCCCAGATCAGCATGTCGCCGCTCTCGCAGCACTTGCCCGCAATCGACACGATCTTTGCATCGGGCTCAGCCATGCGATTGGCGATGCTCGCTTCATACTTCGCGCCGTAGAGCGCAACGCGCGGATTGTCCGTCATTCCTCCGTCTACCGCAACATACGT
>JAJZZT010000336.1 GCA_021797415.1 Bacillota bacterium | reverse complement strand
GACACCCTGTCCCTTGTCGGCACTGGAGGATGCAGGAAGGCCGGAACCCCCGCGAGTCCCGGCGTGGGCAAACGCAGTACCGGAGAATAACGCCGCAATCGCAACGCCGACCACCCCCAGGCGCATCACGCCACGCTTACCCGCCGCCATATGCCGATCTCCTCCACCCGTCGTCCTTCGTCCTTTTTGATGATACCAGTATAATGCCCTGCATCTTAAAAAGACCTTACAACGCCACACCGTTTTTCGGCGTCGCCGCACAGGGGACCTGTGATCTGCAAATGAAAAAGTGCCGGCCTGCCCGCCGAACTTCCGGACAAATCCGCCACTTCATCCCATCCGGTGTTGTCCGACAGGGGGAGAACCCGCCTCGCACCCTGTCGGACACGCTCCATCGTTGGTCACGCTCCATCAATAGACTGGAACGGTCGTGCACTGCTGGGCGTAGGCCGGAACCAGCAGGAAGAACAGCACGAAGATGATCAGAAAGACCACCGCCCAGCGGGTGTATCCACCAAATGCACCGTACATATACGTTTCCCTCCCATCCTCCAGTGCAGAGTCACTGTATTAAATGACCCCTGTCACCTGTTGGAAAGGGCGTATGTCCCGGGTGCAACGCCTAACATGGGGCAAATGGCCGGAGTCATGTCCCCCGCATCTCTTTCAGTTGCGCCGTGAGCGCGGGGACGACTTCAAACAGATCGCCCACGATTCCATAATCCGCCACTTGAAATATCGGTGCCTCCGGATCCTTGTTGATCGCGACGATCACTTTGGCGTTCGACATCCCCGCCAGGTGCTGGATGGCGCCGGAAATCCCGCATGCGACATACAGATCCGGCGTGACCACCTTTCCTGTCTGGCCGATTTGCAACGCGTAATCACAAAATCCCGCATCGCACGCTCCGCGCGACGCTCCCACCGCGCCGCCCAACACCCGCGCCAGTTCATGCAGCGGGCGAAACCCCTCTGCGCTCTTGACGCCGCGGCCCCCCGCCACCACGACGCTCGCCTCCGTCAAATCAATGTCCGATGAAATCTTTTTCACGACATCACGCAATGTGATCCGCGCTGAGGGAAGGTCGACCCTAAGCGGCTGGATGTTCCCCTCACACGCACTTACAGAATGTTTTGGCAAATTGTTCGGCCGGACGGTCACCACATGAAGCCCACCGTCCAGCACCACCTCCGCAAATGCCTTCCCCGCATAGATCGGCCTGCGACAGACCAATTCGTCCCCGCGCTCTTCCAGCGCGACGATGTCGGATATCTGCACAGCCGCAAACCGGGCGGCCACCATCGGAGCGACATCCTTGCCGGCCGCAGAATGTGCGAGCAGCAGGATCTGCGGGGAAACTCGCCGGACGGCCGACTCAACGCAGGCGGCGAGCAAATCCGCATGGTATCCGGCCAATTCGGGACGGTCCACCAGCAATACGTCATCCGCACCCGCCGCAATGAGCCTGTCGGCGTGCGCCGCGACATCGCGGCCCGCCAAAAGCGCGGACACTCTGCCGCCGTTGGCAATGCGCCGGGCGGCGCCAAGGCTTTCCACTGTAACATTGCGCACCTGATTGCCGCGCAAATCGGCCACCACAAGGATATCCCTCGCCAAGCGCCCTCCTCCTCTCCGCTTGCTAAGGACATGCGCAAGCGGACATGTGATCAACCGGATTCCAGCGAAAAAACCGCATTTTCAATACGGCTGACCACAGCTCTTCAGATCAACTTGTGAGTATCCCGCAGGGCCGTCACGAGTTCGTGCACACGCTGCGCCGTATCCCCCTGAAGCAGGATCCCCGCAGCCTTGGCAGGAGCCGGCGAGAGGCCGGCAATCCGCGCCTGTTTTCCCTCCTGCCCCACAGACAGTCCAAGCGCTTCCGGAGTCAGACGCCCGACCGGTTTTTTCGCCGCTTTGCGTATTCCGATCAGCGATGGATACCGCGGTTCGTTCAAACCCTGCTGCGCGGTGACCAACAGCGGCAGTTCGCCCTCCATCACCTCAATATCCCCGTCCGCATCGCGTTCGGCCGTCACCAGGGCGCCGTTCACCTCCAGCCGCGTCACCGCGCCGATGTGCGCGATGCCGAGCAGTTCGGCCGCGCGTATGGCGACCTGCCCGGATCCGCCGTCGATCGCCTGGTTGCCTGCCAGGATCAGATCGTACGATCGCCTGCGGATCACCGCCGCAAGCAGCTCCGACACAGGCTGTTCAGCACCGAGGCCGCCGTCGTATTCCACGAGGACGGCTTCATCGGCGCCCATGGCGAGCGCCGTGCGCAGCGCGTCCTCCGCCCGGGGCGGGCCGACGGTGATCACCGTAACCGCTCCGCCGAACGACTCCTTCAACCGGACCGCGGCTTCCACCGCATACTCGTCATATGGATTCATGATGAGAGCGGAACCGTCCGCGCGCACCGCATCGTCCGTCACGGTGATCCTCGCCTCTGTGTCAAACGTCTGTTTTACACAGACCGCGATCTCCATCCTGTTCCCCCCTCCTGTTTCAGTATACGCAGCGGCGATCGCTCAAGGACTGCCGCTGTGCAATGACCACAGCCAGGGATCAATGGGTGATCCGCCCGGCGACCAGACCACGCCCTGCAGGCGGGAACTCACCACACCCGCACGGTCGGCGTCAAACAGGAAATCCGCCGGCGCCCGCGCGCTGATCAACTGCTGCCACTTCATGAGCACAGAGGCGCGATACTGCGGGTTAAGAGCTTGCAGACTCGCCTGTTCGGCGATCAGTTGATCGCTTTGCGCCACGTTCGGGTCATTCTGGGATGTCCAGTTGATCGTCTGCTGGTTGAACGGCGCATTCGAAAGCCACAGACTGGATGGATTGGGGTCGTTTCCAAGGTTCCATCCCAGAAGAAATCCCTGCGGCGACGACGCATGGCTCGACAGATCCTGTATCAGCGTGCGGACAGGCAACTGCACCGCCTTGGCATCAATGGCGACATTGCGCAAATCGCCGACGATTATTTGCGCCACCTGTGCGCCGTACGGATCTCCCTGCGCATACGCGATGGTCGGCGTCAGTGCGCTCCCGTTTTTCTGGACCAGCCATGCGCCCGGCCCGATGTAAAATCCCGCCTTGATCAACAGATTCCGCGCTTCCTGCGGATTGTAGGCGTAGGCGCTGTTCAGCGCATTGTCGTACCAGACGCTGACAGGGGGAAGCGGGCCGTTTTCAACCACGCCCGCGCCGTGCAGAACCTTCGCGATGATCGCCTGCCGGTTGATGGCGTACATCACGGCCTGGCGAAACAGCGCGCTTGATCCCGGCGCGGCCTGGTCGTTCCACCCCAAAAAACGATAATGATTTCCTGGGAAAAATGATACCGTCACCCCCGGCATCCCCTTCAGGGCATTGGACAACTGGGGCGACAGATTCCCCATGACATCCACCTGCCCGGCATGAAACAACCCGGGCGCCGCCACGTTCGACACGCTCTTGACCGCCATCCGGGGAATAGAGGGAACCCCCAGGACAAAACGCGGATTTGCGGAGAGCTTCGCGTTGGACGCTGTGTGCCCCGTGAGCAGATAGGGGCCCGTGCCGATCTGCGGATTCGTCGCAAATGGCGTCGACAGCCACTGCGTCATCGGAATACGACCCAGAAGCGCCGACGGCAGCGGTGTAATCCCCTGGAAGTCGTTGATCAACGCCGACGGGTCAACGGCGTGCAACTGGAAGTAGAATTCCTCGCTGTTCACGATGTGAAATCCGCTGACTGAGCTTGCCCTCCCGCTCATCTCGGTGCGGGAACCGACGATCGGCAACACCCGAAATCCTTGCGAGCCCTGAAGTGTCGTATTGTAGTAGGGTGAGGCCAGAAAATTCACACATAAACCCACATCCTGCGCCGTGACGGGTGCGCCGTTTGACCATACTGCATGAGGATTCAGTTGCATCCACAACTGCGTTCCATTTTTTTCATACCACCATTTCTGTGCCAGCTCGGGAGCGACAGAGAGCGTCGGGGTAAGCTGCAAAAGAGTCCCGAACTGTAGCCCGTCCAACCACCGCACGGCGGGCGACTGCGAGACAAGCGGAAACAGCGGCCCGCCCATCGTCGATTGAACACCGATCTGCACAGGCGCGTAGACGGACGACACGACACTCGTCGCATTCTGCGCCTTGGCCGGTCCGCTGGCGTTGGCCGCATACGCCCCATGGGCGCCGGCGACACAAACCAGGACTGCGGCACCCAGGACACCGCCGAACAGCACGATCCCGGTCCGGCTCTGCCACGAGGAAAAAACCACCCATCTCACATCCTTTTTCAGAGGTTGTTCAAAAAGTGGGCAAAACTCCCAGGCGCATTGCGGTGTCATCACCAGAATGCTCCCTCACGTACCCGAAAACGTACGCTCGGTCCGCATTTCTGGCTGCTTCCTAGGGGACATGGGATAATGTCCACTGCACACTCGGTTTATCCCATGTCCCATTGCACTGCGTGGGTCAACCCTG
>JAJZZT010000032.1 GCA_021797415.1 Bacillota bacterium | reverse complement strand
GGAAGGGCCTTTTCTTTTCAGATTACTGCAGTGGGCAAAAAAGAACTGAAGCATTATAGACAGGTACGAAGAGCGCGCATTGATGAAATTTTTCGGGATTGGAGCGTGGAGGAACGCGAAATGTTCGGAGAGCTTTTGGAGAAATTCAACCGCGACTTCCGATAAAAATTCCCGCGAGCCACGACAGCCTCCCGGCCAAGGGGACATGGGATAAAATCCTCTGTGCAGGCGATCTGATCCAAGATATAGCGTTTGAGGCTTCAGACAAGCGCTATATCCACTGTTACTCGCCTGCTGATATTTAGTTTATCCCATGTCCTCAAGGGGACATGGGATAAAATCCTCTGTGCAGGCGATCTGATCCAAGATATAGCGTTTGAGGCTTCAGTCAAGCGCTATATCCACTGTTACTCGCCTGCTGATATTTAGTTTATCCCATGTCCTCAAGGGGACATGGGATAAAATCCTCTGTGCAGGCGATCTGACACGTTCACCGTTTTGTGGCCACCACTTTGAGCTGCCACCCGTCATCGTCCGTCGGCTTGTTGAGCCTCCGCACATCCGCGAACCCCGCCTCCGCCAGATAATAGGACAGGATCGACTGGTCGAACCCCGTCTTGTGGTAATCGTACTCATATTTCTGCGCGCCAAAAGTGTTCAGGATCACCACCCCGATGTTGATGGTTCCCGCCACATAATTGCGAAAGGCCCACTCCAGATCCGGGCAATGGATTTCGATTTCCCCGCCGGATTCAACGATGCGGCCCCATTCCTTTAAGATGGCATGCGTCTTTGCGTGTCCGAAGTGCTCCAGCACGTGGCACGCCAGCACCCGCGAAAAAGACCCGTCCGCAAACGGCAAGGGCTCCGCGGCGTCCAGCACGTAGTCGATGTGTGGCAAGTCGCGAATGTCAAGGGTCAGATAGCCTTCGTTCGGCGTCAGGCCAGGCCCGATCTCCAGCTTCGGTTTTTCTTTCATCTTCCGGCTCTCTCCCGTCTTTGAAACTCCTTTTTCACCGTATGCCAAAGCGTCTCTTGCGGTATAGTGGTTACCCCCACTCCGCACGAAACGCTTTCGCCGCGGCTGTTACCGCCCTGGAGACGAAACGCATAACGCGTATTTTTTTCACCATCCTAAAGAGGTCGTTCAAAAAGTGTGGCAGGCGAATGAACCATACGGACCAGGAGTGATGTCGCCATGGAGGATACCCCGGACCAAAACAAGGAGAACACCCGCACAGACGGCACAGACAGCGAGACGTACGGCGCTCTGTCCGATGTCGGCGCGCCCCTTCACGGACTGCGCAGAAGAACAATCGCCGTACGCATCACGTGGTACATCGCGGGAGTTGTGTTGACACTGCTCGCATTTCGCTTTGTTCTGCCGCTTTTGGGCGCAAATCTCGACACGGGGTTTGCCAGTGGAGTTTTTCGTACCACAAATCCGTTGGTATTTCCATTCTCGGGATTGTTTAGAAACTTTCCACTCAACAGCACACTGCTGATGGAACCGAACGTCCTGATCGCCATGGCCGTGTATGCACTGATCGCCTGGGGTATCGTCAAGATGATCACCATCGCCCGCTGAGCAGGCGCCGCAATCTTCCCCCTTCCTCGTTCAATTTGTGATACCCTATAAGAGCCTGTTCAAAAAGTGGGCAGGTAAGATTTGCGCAGGGCAAGAAAGCAGCCAGAAATGCGGACCGAGCGTACGTTTTGGGGTACGTGAGGGAGCATTTCTGGCGATGACACAGCCATGCGCCAAAGAGTTCTGCCCCCTTTTTGAACAACCACTATAAGAGCCTGTTCAAACATCCGTCCTTATTTGGCTTATCACACGTTCCCCGGATAGGCTGCGCCAAGTCTATTTCAAACGAGGTCGTCCGAAATGGAGGAATTGACATGCCACCGAATCATCCGAACGGCGGTCCCGGGAAAAAACAGTGGAAAAAAACGCTCATCCGGCTGATGCTGCTGATCGTGGCCGGGGCCCTGCTGATGATCCTCGTCGGTCCCGGAGCGGGTCTGCTAAAAAATGTGCCACTTGGATTCGTACAGATTTTTCGCCTGGCTCTCGTTCTGGCTATCGGCTTCGTGGTTTCCAAAGCGTTGGAGGAACACGTGTTCCGACTGTCGGTCGACAGACTCGGCCCGCAATCGGCGACAGCCATCCGTTACGTCATTCGCCTGCTGCTCTATGTGGCGATCGTGCTCGCCGCCCTTGGCGCGGTGGGCGTCGGCCTGTCCAGCGTTGTTTTTGGCGGCGCCTTTTTAACGGTGATCATTGGACTCGCCGGACAGACGATGTTCTCAAACCTGATCGCAGGGATATGGATCGTGATTTTCCATCCATTTCGCGTGGGCGATTCCATTTCCATCATCACCTGGCAGTACCCGATCCTGATGCCCAGTTTCCCCCACGAGGCCATGCGTCCGATTTATTCCGGCCGTGTAAAAGACATCAATCTCATGTACACCCTGATCGAAACCACCGAAGCGTATCCCCAGGTCATTCCCAACGGGATTCTCGTGCAGGCCATCATTGAAAATCGTTCCCGGTACAGCGCGCATCTCCTGCGCGTGCGTTTTGACGTACCGTACGACTTTGACCCCGACATCCTGATGGAACGCCTCGCGGCAATTCTTTCCCAAGAGTTCCCGCCGCAGGGCGCAGTCGGTCCCAGAGTCGCGCTGGCCGACCTGTACCCCACCGCCTATTCGATCGCCGTCACCGTCCAGGTCTTCGAACACGATGACATCGCCCGTCACCGTATCCTGACACAGGCGGCAAAAATCATGCGCAGTCTGCGCGCGCCGTCCTGACGTTCGGACCCTGAATACCGCCAGACGATCCGCGACCACAGATCAATCTCCCTCATCCTCCACTGCGCCAACCGATACGCCACGTACAAGTTCATCTCCGCCGGCCCCCTTTATGAGACCAGCGTACCGCCCGCCCGCGACGGACGCATCGAACCGGCGACGCAGCAGTGGATCAGACTTTGGTTGTAGGCCGGATAGGGGACATGCCGGATGACCAGATAAAGAGTCGGCGTCTCCTCCGGAAGTTCAGTCTGCCGTCGCGGCATTGATAACGGCCTGGGCCAGCATGTCTGTGGAACTGAACAAACGGGGAGTCCCAGGGTCCGCACCGCTTCTTTCCGCCCACTCTTGTGCCGGAAAGACCACGGGGATCTCCGTGCAGGCCAGCAAAAGCCCGTCGATCCTCTTGCTCCAAGGCCTGCCTGCCACATCGAGAAGCCGTTCCCCCAGATCCACCGGCGCGCCCGACCCGACCGCGCCCTTCACGCGCGCGATGATCTCCGTGATCTCGTTTTGCGAGGCGTCGTCCGGATACACCGCTTCGAGTCCGGCCTGCGCAAACGCCCCGTCGTACACTCTCCAGGATCTCGTGGGGGTGGTGGCCAGAATGCCGACAGTCCTGCGGCGCGCTGCCACAATGCCGCTCGTGACCACGCTGATCAGAGACAGGATCGGCACGGGCGAGGCCGCCGCAAGATCCGGATAAAAGATGTGGGTCGTGCTCGACGGAATGACAATCCACTCCGCTCCGGCCGCCGCCAGCCTGCGCACAACCTCCTGCAGTTTGGGCGCCGGCGAATCCCCCACCCCCTCAAGATAACGAATCCGGCTGGGGATCGACGGTTCTGAAATGAGGACGACGGGAATATGCTCTTCGTCATTTGCGGCGGCGGTCAGCTCAATCAGTCGGCGGTAAAAATGCGCGCCGGCCAAAGGACCGAGTCCCGCCAGGACGCCCAGGGTCTTCATTCCCGATCACCCCCGCCTTATTGAGCCTGTTCAGATTGCAAAACTGTTCCCGTGGCCGCGCCCGGAGAATCGGCTGCACTTTATTCCCGATTGTCACCGACGGCTCATTCCGCGGTCAGCTCTTCCAAAACGACCTTCCGGTACGCATACAGGGCCGGCGATCCCCCCGTGTGGACGAACAGGATATCCTCCTGCGCGTCGAAATGCCCCTTGCGCACAAGATCAATCAATCCCGCCATCGCCTTGCCCGTATACACGGGGTCAAGGAGAATCGACTCCGTCCGGGCCAGAAGCTGGACCGCCTCGACCATCTTCGGCGTGGGCAGCGAATAGCCCTCGCCCACGTACTGATCCAGACAGACCACCGCCTCCCGGGGGATACTCTGGTCAATCCCCAGATACTTCAGCGTCTCATTGGCCAGAGCATGAATCATCGGTTCCTGGACATCCCGCGTCTTGCTGACATTGACGCCGGTTAAGGAAATGTTTGAGTTGCCTCCCTGAAAACCCGCCAACAGACCTGCATGCGTACCGCCGCTGCCGCTTGCGCACACCACATTCCGGACGGCGAGCCCCTTTTCAAACAACTGGGAAACAATCTCTTGCGCGCACGCCACATACCCCATCGCCCCGATGGGGTTGGACCCGCCGCCCGGAATGATGTACGGTCGGCCTCCCTGCCGCCTGACCTCCT
>JAJZZT010000164.1 GCA_021797415.1 Bacillota bacterium | reverse complement strand
TTTGTGGTGGACAGGTAGCTTCGCACATCGGACGCGATCTGGTAGGCGGTCAATCCGTGGACGGCCGCCTTGGCCGCATTGGGTGTGACGGTGATCTCCGGCTGGGTGCGCGCGAGGTTGTTCTGCACATCCACCAGGCCGGGCAGAGAGGAAACGGCGTGTGTAACCGTCCGCGCGGCGGACTGGATCGTCCGGTAATCAGAACCCGTCACCACGAGATCCAGGGTGTTTCCCACGGCTTCCACCGTGACCTCCAGCACGTGGATCGAGGCCGCTCCCGCGACGGCGTGCATTTTACTGCGCAGCAACGGCAGTGTCGTACTCATGTTGGTGGGAGCGGAGAAAGACAGAAAAATGGACGCCTGATTGGATCCCAGCACGGTCCCGCCGGATACGACCTGACCTGAGTCGCTTCCCACTTGGGTGTTGACATTGAGGACGGCGGACCCCAGAGAGCCGATGGCGTGTTCCGCCTGGTGCGCTTTGGCGTTCGTGGAAGATAGCGACGATCCCGCGGGCATGGTCACGTTGACCATGGCAAATTTGTTCTGTGATTGAGGAATGAATGTGCTGCCGACGAGGCGCAGGGATGCGCCCGAGGCGATGAGCGCGACCGCCGTCACGAGGATGACGATGGCCTTGTGGTTCAGGCACCACGTCAGGATCGCCCGATAGCGCAGTTGCCAGCGGCTCCAGGCGCTCCCCGCTGCGCTGTTTTCCGCTGCGCTGTTTTCCGCTGCGCTGTGCAGTGGATCTCGTGGATCTGCGCCTCCGGCGTTCGCGGCGGCCGTCAGCGCCGGAGCAATGGCGCCGTCGGATCCGGCGTCGGCGTTTTGCAGGGTCCACGCAGAGTTATCCGCGCTCTTTCGGGCCACAAACAGCCACGCGAGCATGGGTACGACGGTGAGCGCGACGGCGAGAGATGAGACCAGCGCAAACACGACGGTGAGCGCAAACGGCGCAAAGATGGAACCGACGATCCCGCCGACGAAGGCGAGCGGCAGAAAGACGGCGATGGTTGTGATCGTGGAAGTGGTGATGGCGTTGGCGACCTCGCCCGTGGCGTACAGCACGAGTTTTTTGCCGTACCCCGCCCCGCTTTTCCACGTGCGGAAGATATTCTCAATGACGACGATGCTGTCGTCCACCACCCGCCCTGTCGCGACCGCCATGCCGCCGAGCGTCATCACATTTAACGTGATCTGAAACATGTGCAAAAAAATGAGCGCAATCAGCAGGGAGACCGGAATCGAGACGACGGCGATCAGCGTGGTCAGGGAGTTGCGCAGGAAAAAGAGGATCACCACCGCCGCGAACAACGCCCCGAGCAGCGCTTCCCGCAGGAGGCCGTCGACCGACTGCGTGATCGGCGCGGAGGCATCGTACAGCGTGATGACGTGAGCGGGAAACGGCAGCGCGGCGATGGTTTGCCGCAACTGCGTGCGTACCGCGGCGGCCACGGACACCGTGTTGGCGCTCTCCGTTTTGCCGACGGTGACAAGGACGCTCGGATTGCCGTTGGTGCGATTGATCGACGCATTGGGCGGCGGCGACAGGCGGACGGTTGCAAGCGCACCGAGCGGCACCGTCTGGACAGTCGATTTTCCCGTCGTCGCGGTATTCGCGGGCAAAGTGGACTGCGTCGGCGCCGGAGTTTGCGCTGGGGACGGACTGTTTGCCGTCATTCGGCGCAATTGCGCGAACAGCTTGGTCTGCGCCGATTCAAGAGCGCGGACGGTTGCCGTGAGTCGCGCGATGGCGGCGGGGTTCTGTTTTTGCGGCGGAGCGGCCTCCGCTTTGGCCAGAGCCAGCTCGGCGCCGAACAGTTGTCCCTGCACCGCCTGCAGATTTACGATAAGCCGGTTCTCGACCTGCAGCAGTCCGACGCCGCGGCCGATCTGCCCCTCGCCCTGCCCCAGTTGTCCGACGGCACTGCCCAAGCTTTTCAACGAGCGCCCGACAGGCTGGAGAGCGGCGGATGGATTGGGAGGGAGGGGAATGCGCAGGCTGCGCAGACTGGCGAGGGACGAGAAGGTGGCGTTCAACTGGACGGAGTGCGTGCGTGCGCCAAATGTCGCGGTTCCGAGCGGCGGCGCGGCGTTGTCCGCCTGCAGGCTCTGCAGGACGGAGGCGACGGTCAGGCCGTGGCGCGCGAGATCGCGCTGGCTAAACTGAAGCTGCACCTCGGGTGGCGCCGCTCCCGCCGTCTGGATCCCCCCCGCTCCGGCGACGCCCTGCAGCGCCGGAACGACAGTCTGTTGCACGGCGCGCCGCAACTGCGCCTCGTGGGCGGGCGTGGTGGAGACGGCGAAGTACAGAATCGGCTGAGTGCTAAAGGAGAATTGGAGGATTTGCGGCAGACCCGCCGTTGCCGGAAGCTGCACCTGCGCCACCGTGTCGCGCACTTTTTGCTGGAGCGAATTCAGATTGGCGCCGCTGGTAAATTCGATTTCAATCTGCGAGAGGCCCTGCCTGGACGTGGACTGGATCGTCTTGATGTTCTGGATGCCCTGAAATGCCGTTTCAAGCGGCTTGGTGACATCCTGGACGACGGTGGCGGGTCCTGCGCCGGGATAGCTGGTGATGACCATCAGTACGGGGAAAGAGAAGTTTGGCAGGAGTTCTTCTTTGAGATTCAGGGAAGAAATGACGCCCGCGATGGCGACGATGACGGTCAGGATGACGATGGCCACCGGATTTTTCAACGCGAAGCGGGACAAGAATCGCATGCTGCAGATCTTCCCTTCTGGAACGGTTGCAAAAAGGATGGGACTTGCATACCAAGATTATCATACGCAGACCGGATTTTCACGTCAGGTTCATATGTTCAAGATGGGTGACATATCGCCGCCGTGCTCGGTTACCGGCTTTTTGCCTGTTGTCTGAGAATATCGCGGACGTGCACGAGCCTGGCGTCAGGTTCAAGCAATTCCGGCACGGTGACGAACTGATATCCGCGCGCGCGCAGGGCGTGGATGATGATGGGCAGCGCCGCCACCGTTCCGCTCAAAATTTCGTGCGGGTTGCCCGAACAGTGCTGGAGCACGATCGCGCCAGGGCGGACGGTTGACAGGACATTTGCGGCCACGCGGGCGGTGGACAGACTCCGCCAGTCCGCCGAGTCCACCGACCAATTGACGACGTGATAGCCAAGCCCGTCCATCTGGCGCAGCAGGCGGGCGTCGACGTTGCCGTAGGGCGGCCGGAACCATACTGTATGAACGCCTGTGAGCCTGTACAGCGCGCGTTCGGTCGTCTCCACCTCCCAGCGCACCTGTCCGGGCGTCAACTTGAGCAGATTGGCATGATCGAAGGTGTGATTGCCGAGGGCATGTCCCTCTCGCACGATGCGTTCGACGATCCCGGGGTACATCTGCGCGTGCCTGCCGAGGATAAAAAATGTCGCCCTCACGTGTTCGCGCGCCAGAATGCGGAGGATTTGCGGCGTGTAAAGAGCGTCCGGGCCGTCGTCGAAGGTCAGTGCGACGCGATTTTGCGGCGGTCCATGGCGTGCGAAGACTTTTGGGAACAGGCGAGTGTAATCGGGTGTGGACGCGGCGTACAAAATGGACGGCGGAACCAGCAACAAGAGGAGCAGAGTTACGGCGGCGAGCGAACCGCCTGAATACCGGAGAGACGCCACCAGTTCATCCCCCTTTTGCGGCGACGTGAAGCGCACGCGGCCATCGGATAGCGGAGACATGAGGCGCTCGCGGACCTCCGAACTGTGCTGTGCGCGGACTCTGTCGCAGTTTCTTCGCGCGTAGTCTGCCCCGATTGGCGAGCATGATTCCGTGCCGGGAGGTTGCGGCGTATTTATTTCGGAGCGTATAATGCGAGAATCAAGCATGTGTGCAACACTTTCATTTTTGCGAAGCGGGAAAATTGGGAGGGAAAACGCTGTGAGCGATGTCAGGCAGGCGACCGGGGAGGAACTGCTGCGGGAAAAGGCGGACGTGCTGTTTATCGACGTGCGCCAGCCGGAGGAATACCGGGCGGCGCATATTCCCGGAGCATTGTTGATTCCCCTGGGGGAATTGGAACAGCGGTTGGCCGAGGTTCCGCGCGACCGCGACGTGGTGGTCGTATGCCGTTCGGGAGGGCGCAGCACGAGGGCCTGCGGCCTCCTGAGCGGTCACGGGTACGAAAGAATCCGCAATCTGCAGGGCGGCATGCTGGCGTGGCGCGGCGCTACCGAATAAGGCTGAAAAGTTCGGTTTATCGCATGTCCCCCGGAGTGCGCGCCGTCCCGTTTTGACCGGGCGGCGTGATGCACGTATAATTGAAACGATGTCGTGGCGTCTCCTGTCGCGTGGGGACTGGCCGCGGATGAACGCGCGCCCTGTGCGGTGTCTCCCCGGGGACATGTGATAAAGTTGCTTGAAAAAGTTCGGTTTATCACATGTCCCCGGGATGTTGAGACGGCGGGAGATCGGAGAGTTTGCCATGAGTTACGATGTGCCGGACAAGCTCATGCGGTTCAGAT
>JAJZZT010000177.1 GCA_021797415.1 Bacillota bacterium | reverse complement strand
CCAGCACCACATCCGCTCCGATCGCCTTGGAATTCAACGCGACATACGCTCCCCCGTACGCCTTGCGGACGACCACCGTAATTTTCGGCACCGTCGCCTCGCTGTACGCAAACAGAATCTTTGCGCCATGCCGGATGATGCCGCGGTGTTCCTGCGATACGCCGGGAATGAAGCCGGTCACATCTTCAAATGTGATGAGCGGGATGTTGAACGAATCGCAAAACCGGATGAAGCGCGCGATCTTGTCCGACGAATCGATATCGAGGCCCCCGGCGCGGTATTTCGGCTGATTGGCGACGATTCCGACCGACTGCCCGTCAAGCCGCGCGAACCCCACCACCGCATTGCGCGCAAAATTCGGCGATACCTCAAGAAACTCCCGGTCGTCGACGATGCGGCGCACCAAGTCGAGTACATCGTACACTTTGGCGGATTGCGTCGGCACGATGCGCAGCAGTTCCTCGTCCGGCGCCATGTCGTCGCCGGAACGCGGACGGGCGGGCGGCCGTTCGCGATGGTTCTGCGGCAGGTAGGACAGAAGCCGCCGCACGCCCGCAAGCGCCGCTTCCTCCGTACCGGCGGTAAAATGCGCCACACCGCTCATCGCCGAATGGACGCTCGCGCCGCCCAGCGCTTCCGCAGAAATCGCTTCCCCCGTCACCGTGCCGATCACCTTGGGCCCGGTGATGAACATCTGACTGGTTTTTTCCACCATGAAAATAAAATCGGTGATGGCCGGGCTGTACACGGCCCCTCCCGCGCACGGTCCCATGATCACGCTGATCTGCGGGATCACGCCGCTGTAGATCGCATTGCGATAAAACACGTGGCCATACCCGTCGAGCGCCGCCACACCCTCCTGGATGCGGGCTCCGCCCGAATCGTTCAATCCGACGATCGGAGCGCCCGTTTTCGCCGCCAGATCCATCAAGCGGGCGATCTTCTGGCCGTGCAATTCGCCGAGCGCTCCGCCGTACACCGTGAAGTCCTGCGCGAAGACGTATACCAGGCGACCGTCCACCAGGCCGCACCCCGTCACGACCCCTTCCGCGGGCGCGTCGGCCGCCGCAAATCCCTCGCCTGCCTTCTGTTGTTCGATGAACGCCCCGATTTCCCGAAACGTCCCTTCGTCGAGCAACCGTTCAATCCGTTCGCGGGCGGTGTACTTGCCCTTATCGTGCTGCGCGAGGATCCGCCTGTCGCCGCCCCCGCGCATGATGCGGCGCCGCCGGTCTTCCAGGGCGCGCAGCAGTTCATCCATGGTCTGTTCTCCATTGTCACGCATCAATGATCTTCAACCACCTGGCAGTATTCAGTCAATACACCGTGAACGCCCTTCGGATGAACAAAGCCGACGAGCCGATGTCCCGCCCCCGGGCGCGGCGTTTCGTCCAGCACCCGCATCCCGTCCGCCTTGGCCCGCGCAAGCCACTTGGCGACATCGTCCACACGGTAAGCGAGATGGTGCATGCCGGGGCCGTTCGTCCGCAGAAATTTGGCCACCGGGCTGTCGTCGCCAAGCGGTTCCAGCAGTTCAAGGTGCACATCGCCCGCGCGAAGCAGCGCGACTCTCACGTTTTGCGCGGGAAGTTCCTCCTGCGCCTCCACGCGAAAGCCGAAGTGCCGTCCATACAGCCACAGCGCCTCGGAAATGCTCTCCACCGCGATGCCGACGTGATCGAGAGTCACGGACGAAGCGGGCGCGGCGAGCGGGCGCCGCACGTTTTTGCGGATGAAATCGGCCATGTCGCGAATCGCGCTGCCGGGCGTGAATACCGCGGCGAGACCGCGGCGCTTCAACTCCGCCGCATCGTCCGGCGGGATCACTCCCCCGCCGATGACCAGGATATCCTCTCCTCCGGCGCGGCGCAGCTCGTCGAGTACGGCGGAAAACAGCGCCATATGCGCGCCGGACAGCGACGAGAGGCCGATGCAGTCCACATCCTCGTCGAGCGCTGCGCGCACGATCTGCTCCGCGTTCTGGCGCAATCCGGTATAGATGACCTCCATTCCGGCGTCGCGCAATCCCTGCGCGACCACCAGCGCCCCACGGTCATGGCCGTCCAGTCCAGGCTTGGCGACCAGCACGCGAATCGGCCCATCCACAACCATCCCTCCAGCCCTGAGATTCCTGTCGTATATCGGCCCGTAGTATGCTCGCGCGCCGGCGCCATGGACTTCTCTTGAAAATAGACTGCCAGTCGCCGGATCAGAAGTGGCCGGGCCGGTATTCGCCGAACACTTCGCGCAGGACATCGCATATTTCGCCAAGTGTACAGTACGCGCGCACCGCGTCCAGGATGAACGGCATAAGGTTCGCGTCTCCCGCCGCCGCCCTGCGCAGGTCGCGCAACGCGGCCGCCGCGCTGTCCGCCGCGCGTTCTCCGCGCAACTCGCCGAGCGCTTTTCGCGCCGCCCGCTCCAGTTCATCGCCGCCAACCCGGAGCGCGGACGACGCAGGTTCGTCGGCCAGCGTGAACGCATTGACCCCGACGACAATCTGCCGCCCTTGCTCCACGGCGACCTGCGTCCCGTACGCCGCTCGCTGAATCTCGCGCTGCATGAAACCCTGTTCAACGGCCGCGACCGCTCCGCCCATCTGGGCAATCTGTTCCAGATAGACCAAGGCCAACCGCTCAACCTCGTCCGTCAGGGCTTCGACGTAATAAGAGCCGCCGAGCGGATCCACTGTGTCCGTCACACCGCTCTCATGGGCGATGATCTGCTGCGTCCGCAGGGCGATGAGCGCCGCATCCTCCGAAGGCAGGGCGAGCGCCTCATCGCGCGCGTTCGTGTGCAGACTCTGCGTGCCGCCCAAGACGGCCGCCAGCGCCTGCAGCGTGACGCGCACCACGTTGTTGTCCGGCTGCTGCGCGGTGAGAGTTGAGCCTCCCGTCTGCGTGTGGAAGCGCATCTGCCATGAACGCGGATCGCGCGCGCCGTACTCCACGCGCATCATGCGCGCCCACATGCGGCGGGCCGCGCGAAACTTCGCCACCTCTTCAAAGAAGTCATTGTGCGCGTTGAAGAAAAACGACAGGCGTGGAGCGAATTCGTCAATCACAAGCCCGGCTTCCAGCGCGGCTTCCACGTACGCGCGCGCGTTGGCCAGCGTGAATGCGATCTCCTGAACGGCCGTCGATCCCGCCTCGCGCATGTGGTATCCGCTGATGCTGATCGTGTTGAAGCGCGGCAGGTGTTGGGCGCAATAGGAAATCACGTCGGTGATGAGTCTCATCGACGGCTTGGGCGGGAAAATATACGTACCCCGCGCCACGTACTCTTTCAAGATGTCATTCTGGATCGTTCCGGCCAATTTCCCGGAAGGCACACCCTGTTTTTCTCCCACAGCGATGTACATGGCCAGGAGCACGCTCGCCGGCGCGTTGATCGTCATGGATGTCGTCACCTGGTCAAGGGGAATCCCTTCAAACAACTGTTCCATTTCCCGCAGTGAAGAGATGGAGACGCCGACTTTCCCCACCTCGCCGCGCGCAAGCGGATGATCCGCGTCGTAGCCGATCTGCGTCGGCAGGTCGAAGGCGGTCGACAGTCCCGTCTGTCCTTGCGACAGGAGAAAACGGAACCGCTCGTTGGTCTGCCGCGCGGATCCAAATCCGGCATACTGGCGCATCGTCCACAGTTTTCCCCGGTACATCGTCGGTTGAACGCCGCGCGTGAACGGATACTCCCCCGGATCGCCGAGCCGCTTCACGTAATCTGCGCGTTCGGGACTGTCGGGAGACGACCCGTACACCCGTTCGACCGGAATTCCGGAGGCTGTCCGGAATTCGGTCCTGCTCCCCGTCGGCGGTCCGGTCCGGGAGGATCCACTGTCCACGGCAATCGCCTCGCCTTGTTTCCTGCTATGTCCAGTATAGCACAGGGTCCGCCAAAGCTTGACGAACCAAAGCTTGACGCAGTTGACAAGACGTTGGCCTTCGCCGCGACGCAGTTGAAATCGCGCACCGCTTTTCGTAAGCTAGGAGACGTGCAGAAGGACGGACACGCGCTGTACAATCTGTTTTCTGGAGAGTGACGGCACAATGAGAAAACGCCCCAAGATCACCGTTGTCGGATCGGGCAATGTCGGTGCGACGGTAGCGCAGTACGCAGCGCTAAAAGAACTGGGCGATATCGTACTGACGGACATCGTTGAGGGGGTCCCGCAGGGAAAAGCCCTGGACATGCAGGAGTCCGCTCCGCTGGAGGGGTTTGACAGCCGCATCATCGGCAGCAATAATTACGATGACACAGAAGGTTCGGACGTGATCGTGATCACGGCCGGCATCGCGCGCAAGCCGGGCATGAGCCGCGACGATCTCGTCGACACGAATGTGAAGGTCATCCGGCAGGTAGTGCGGGAAGTGGCCTCCCGGTCACCCGACGCGCATATCGTGCTCGTCACCAACCCTTCCGATGTCATGGCGCAGATCGCTTTCCGGGAGAGCGGTTTCCCCGCCCAGCGCATCATCGGCCTCGGCGGCGTGCTT
>JAJZZT010000352.1 GCA_021797415.1 Bacillota bacterium | reverse complement strand
TACTGGAAGCCATTCTTTTGGCATCGAGCCTACTACGTTAGCAGTGTCGGGCACGCCAGTCTGGAGACGGTGAAGCAGTACGTGGAATCCCAGGGGTAAAGCAAGCCCAGAACAAAGACAGGTACCAAAAGATAGCCCGCTTGATCCCCTCCTGGCGCTTCGCGCCCAGGAAAGGGAATGCGCGGGCAGTTCGTTCAAATGGACTTGTGCACCGGGCGATCACGGGGTACGCGCGGCGCGGCGCGGAATATGCTGAGAAAAACGGGGTGGAATTTCTCAGATGAGAATTCTGATCGCGACCTATTGGCCCCTGCCGCACATCGGGGGAGTCTCGACCTACATTGATACGCTGGCGGCGGGCCTGGAGGGCATGGGCCACCAGGTTGAGGTGCTGGGCCAGCTTCCGGATCTGTCCGGCTATCACCTGCGCAAGAGCGGCCATGCCGCGGGTAAATCCTTACTCGCGGATGTGACGGAAGCGGAGATTGTGCGCGGCTACAAGGCGCACGGGGTCGACGTCACCCCCTGGATCGCCTGGCGGGAGACTGAAAAGTTCTCCTTTGGTCAGATGTGCCGGCGCTGCGCGCTGGAGCAATACGACCTGATCCACGCGCAGGATATTGTGTCGGCCTTTGCGATGGCCAACGTCAAACCGGACTCCGTTCCCCTCGTGGCGACCATTCACGGCTGTCTGGCGACGGAGTGGACGGAGACGGGAGAGTGGCGTTTCCGGACGAGCATGGAAAAGGAGTATATCCATTTAGAAGAATACTATGGGTCGATGACACCGGACCAGCTGATCCTGCCGAGCCGCTGGCTGGCGGACCGTCTCGCCGCGTTTGCGGTCGCGCATCCCCGCGCTGAAGTGATTGCCTACGGCCTTGGCGAAAATAAACGCGTCGGGCCGACGCCTGAAGAGTTCCGCGCCGCGTCGGGCGCCAGGCAAAAGACCATCGTCTGTGCGGCGAGGCTGGTCGCCGTCAAAGGTCATCGCTACCTTGTGCAGGCCCTGCACCTGATGCGCCAATGCGATGAGGAATTTGTCTGCCGGTTGGCCGGCGACGGCGCGTTGCGCTCGGAACTGGAAGACCAGGTGAAGCGGCTGGGATTGCAGGATTGCGTGGAATTTCTGGGCGATGTCCCGGATGCCAAAGCGGTGCTGGCGACGGCGGACGTTGTGGTCCTTCCCTCTCTGCAGGACAACCTGCCCTTTGCGGTCATGGAAGCGCAGGCGCTGGGGAAACCGGTCGTGGCGAGCGCGGTGGGCGGGATTGTGGAAATGATCCAGGACGGGATCGACGGCTTTCTCGTCCCGTCCAGGGATGTGGAGCAATTGTCCGCGCGCCTGTCGCTTCTGCTGCGGGACGAGGACCTGCGGCGGCGGATGAGCGTCCGGGCCGCGCAGAAGGCGACGGAGCGGTGGGATGCGCAGACGATGCTGACGCGGACAGTGCGGGTGTACGAAGAGGCGGTTCGGACGGTCCGCGCGCAGGGGGATGGAGCGGGGACGGGAACAGGCGCGTCTGTGAGTGCGCCGGCAAGTGTGAAGGGAAATGCAACGGCAAGTGCGCCACCGGTCCCCGCTCCGGTATTTGCCGCCGCCCTAAAGCAACGATGCCGTGTTTCCGGCGCTCCGGATGACCCCATCCCCGTCCTGGCGACCGTATCCGGCTGCGTTCGTGCGGCCGCCGCACAGCAGACCGTCGGTGATGCGTCCGTGCACCTGCTGGACGTGACCGGCATTGTCCTGCGCAGCGTTGGGACCGATGAGCAGGGCAATTTTACGATGGGCGGCGTTCCGGCGGGAACGTATACATTGGCTTGTTTCTCCCGTGCGCATGGCTCGCGGACGCAAAAAATCTCCGTGCCGCAGGCGGCGGATTCGCCTTTTGCCGTGTTGCTGGCGTAACGCACGGAATGAACCGGATTCCGGCGGCCAGTGACGGGCCAAGAAAAGCCCGTCGCGTCCTTACGCTTCCTTTTGCAGCATGACGTGCGTGTAGGTTTCGGCCAGGCCCCGGTCCGTGCCGTACCGCGGAGACCAGCCCAGCGCGGCTCGGGCTATTCGGTTGTCCAGGCAACTGTGACGGATATCGCCCGCGCGCGGCGGCGCGCTGATTGTTTTGATCCCTGAACCGTGAATCACGGCGATGCGGGCGAGCAGTTGATTGACGGACGTGCCGACAGCCGTGGAAACATTCACCGTTTCGTTGTCGCCTCTGTGCCAGGCGGCCACATTGGCCCGCGCGACATCCTTGACGTAGACAAAATCGCGCGTCTGTTCGCCGTCGCCGTGAATGACGGGAGGAAGTCCCTGCCTGATGCGGTCCAGAAACAGGGCGACGACGCCGCCTTCTCCTTTCGCCGTCTGTCTCGGCCCGTACACGTTTGCATAGCGCAGGATCGTGAACCGCAGTCCGCGCAGGGCGTGAAACACCCGCAGATAGGCTTCGGGCGTCAGTTTGGAGATGCCGTAAAACGAGATCGGCGCGGCGGGGGTGTTCTCGTCAACCAGATCCGTTTTTGCATCGCCGTACACGGCGCAGGAGGAGGCGTAGATGAACTTCTGTACGCCGGATTCTGCGGACGCCCGGATCAGATTGAGCGTACCCAGGACGTTGACGCTCGCGTCGTGCGCCGGGTCTTTTTGCGAGCGCGACACATCGACCTGCGCCGCCTGATGAAATACCGCGTGCGGCTTCACATCCGCCAATAAGTCTCGTACTTCCGGCGAGCGAATGTCCAGTGTGTGCATGACGGCATTCGGATGCACATGACCCTTTGCGCCACCTGACAGATCGTCGATGACATGCACCCTGTGCCCTGCAAAAATCAGTTCGTCAACCAGGTGCGACCCGATAAACCCCGCGCCTCCGGTCACGACCGCCAACATGTCCGTCACCTCTTTCATCAGATCCATGCAGCAGAAAACCTCTTTCATCAGATCCATGCAGCAGAAATCGTGGATGTCTTACGGTATGTTGGCGGAAACGCCGGGTCGCGGCTTCCATCCACGCAATCGCCGTCATCCTATGCATGATAGTCTATTTTTGGAATGCTTGGGTAGATATCTGACGCGAGAGACAGCGGGCCGCCGTATGTTCTGTAATAGTGGAAGATGTGGGGAGGTCAGGCGGTAACAATGCCAAGCGCAGATTATCGCACCGCTGCAATCGTCGGATTGGGGTATGTGGGATTGCCGCTCGCTCTTCTTTTTGCGCGGCGGGGTTTTTCGGTGACGGGCATCGATATTGATCCGCACAAAGTGGCCATGTTGATGGAAGACAAACGCAGCTATCTCAGTGAACTTTCCGACGCGGTGATCGAGGAGGCGATCGGTTCCGGACGGTTTCAGGCGACCACGGACTTCGGGCAGATCAGGCTGGCCGACGCCGTGATCATCTGCGTCCCCACCCCGCTTACTCCCGACCATCTGCCGGATCTCACGCTATTGACCCAGGCGGTTGCCAATATCGAACCGTATCTGCGGCTGGGACACCTTGTTGTGCTCGAAAGTTCGACGTACCCCGGGACGACGGAGGAAGTGATGGTTCCGCTGCTTGCCGCCAAAGGGTTGCGCGTCGGCAAGGAGGTATTCATCGGCTACTCGCCGGAGCGGGTGGATCCTGGACGCGATGTGACGCTGGAATCGATCCCCAAGGTCGTGAGCGGAGTCACTCCCGCCTGCCTGGCGCGGATCGAGCAGGTCTATGGCCAGGTATTTGCCAAACTGGTTCCCGTCTCGAACCCAAGGACGGCCGAGATGGTCAAGCTGGTTGAAAATACGCAACGCCTGGTCAATATCTCGCTTGTCAATGAATTGCGGGATGTCTGCCGGCGCTTCCAGGTCGACATCTGGGAGGTGGTCGACGCGGCCGCCACCAAACCGTACGGCTTCATGCCGTACTATCCGGGGCCGGGGATCGGCGGCCACTGCATCCCGGTCGATCCGCTGTACTTGAAGTGGAAATCCAACCGTCTCGGGATGAGCACTACGATGATCGACGCGGCGGATGAAATCAACCGGATGACGCCTTCCCGCATCGTTTCGCTTCTGTCCAGCTTCCTGGGGAGCGGGGCGCTCGCCTCTTTGCGCATTCTGGTCCTGGGCGTCACCTATAAGAAGGATGTCAATGACGTCCGCGAATCCCCCGCGCTGGAAATCATCGGGGAATTGCGCAAGGGCGGCGCCACAGTCGGTTTTTGCGATCCGCTCGTCGGCGAGCTGCAGGTCGACGGGACGGTCATGACGGCTTTGCCGCTCACCGAGGATACGCTGCGCGCGCAGGACTGCGTGTTGATTCTCGTCGATCATTCGTCTGTCGATTATGCGTTTGTGGTGAGTCACGCCCCTCTCGTGATCGATACGCGCAATGCGACGAAGGATGTTTCGGAGCGGGACCGGGTGATCGTTTTATGAGCCATCGTGTGGATGAGGAGAGGGGATGGACCCGATGCGGATCACGGTCACGGGCGGAGCGGGGTTTATCGGTTCCCATCTGGTGGAGGCGCTGCTGGCTGACGGCCACGAGGTG
>JAJZZT010000404.1 GCA_021797415.1 Bacillota bacterium | reverse complement strand
CACATGCCAAAATTTTCTGGACGAGTCTGCTGGTCGATGCGGTCAAGCAGATTCTCGATCCGGTACGAGCCGACTTTTGAAGCCGTGAAATGCCATGTGGCCGACTGGCCCGGAAAGACTCCGGCGCCTGCATTGGCCAACATGGCCGGCACAGAAACACCGGCCCCTTGGAAGGCAAGCTGTTGAAACTGGTTGTACACGCCGAATTCAAACGGAATCCCGCCCTTGTTGTTGAACATGACGTTCACCCGGTAACCGAGAGGGACCTGGATCGTCATCTGCCCATTGGCGTAGCCGTTAAAATTCGCATACCCGTTGACGGAGTTGGACCCGGCGCTCAATGTGAGGTCCACCGTCTTTGTGGCGGCGTCCACGCGAAGCCACGGCACGGCGATGGTCTGCAGCGTGCCACAACCGCTCAGAAGTCCAGCGCAAAGCGCCGTTGCGCCAAGAGCGGTGTACAGTCTTTTGCCCATATGCCAACCTCCTTGCCCTTTGGAGACATGCGGATCAGATCGCCTGCACAGGGGCTCATGTTCCCTTGACAGTATCTGCGTAAGCTTGAACATGAAAAAACTCCAGAATGCGCATGGTTCACTTCTCATGCACAGCCTGGAAATCGTTTTCACCACCTCTTTTGTTCACAGGCGAATGAGATGCGGTCCGGATGACCTTTTTTTGATCATCGGCGCTATCGATTAGTTAGAACAGACTACGATCCTATAGTCCATATCTACTATAGATACGATGTAACGCTGCTGTCAACATTCAATCTCAATTTCATTACATTCACTGTAATGCCGATCGCTTGACCCATCTTTCCCGCTTCCGTAAGATGAAAGGTGTCTCGGCCGCATTGCATTCATAAAAATTACATCCTATAAACGGAAAGGCTATACCATGCACGAACTTGCTTACCGTCACACCCTCGGTTTTGTCATCTTTGCGACAGCGGCATCGGTTGTGACGGCTTATATGATGATCCATTTTCTGGATCACATCGCCCGCAGTCCATCCAGAAAGTTCGCATGGCGGACGGGCGGCGCCCTCATTCTCGGCACTGGTATCTGGTTGCTGGACGCGATCGGCTATGCGGCGCACGTCTACCATCCGTTTGCGGCGGGAACCGCAGGGAACGCCATCCATATTCATCCCCACTGGTCCGTCATGCTGTGGGCACTTCTGCTTGCCATCGGCGGCGCCTTCCCTCCCGTCCTGTGGATGTCCGGTCCGTCTGTCCGGACTGTCCGGTTGTTGGCCACCACACTGTGGCTGGACGGCCTCCTTTTCCTGATGCAACAAATCACCCTGCTGTCGATGGACAATCCAACCGTGCACTTGCTCATGACAAACCGCAACAGCGCCCTGCACGCCTACCTCTTCTCACTCGCAATGATGTATACGGCGTTCTGGCTGATCGCCCTGCGCCGTTCCCACTTGCCCGCCGGACACGAATGGTGGAAGGTGGGGGCAGCGTTGCTGTTTGGCGGCGCCATGGCGGAAGCCCATTTCGGACTGACGGTATCTGCCGCGATCACCGCATCGGCGGCGGCCACACACCACCTTTTGGGGAAACCCTTCCCCGGCGTGTGGTTGCTTCGACTGGAAGTGCTGTCTGGCATCCTCGCGCTGGGGATTCTCGCGCTCATCAGCGGGTCCGCCGAACAGCGTTTTGCCGCGCATGCCGACGAATTGCTGAAGCGCGGCCAGCGCTATCGCTCCTTGTTCGACCACAACCCGGACGCCGTGTTTGAACTCGATTTGCAGGGGCGCTTCCTGACAGGCAACATCGCCTGCGAGGCGCTCTTCGACCAGTCCCGGGACGACCTGATCGGGCACAGCCTGGCGGAGTTTATCCCGCAGGATGAGCGCCCCGCCGAAGGGCAGGCCCTGATCCGCGTGGCGCAGGGACAGCCGCAGGCGTATGAATCGGTCATCCGGAAAGACAACGGCGGCGGCGGCACCTTTGTGCACATCACGCACATTCCGATCATTGCGGACAACCGGGTCACCGGCGTGTACACCGTGATAAAAAATATCAGCGAGCGAAAGAACGCCGCGGTCGCGCTGCAAAGAAGCGAAAGCGTTCTTACGGCAGTTAACCGCACGGCCCATCTTGGCACCTGGAACCGGGATCTCAACACGCAGGCCACACACTGTTCCCCCGAGGCGCTCAGGATCTTCGGCTTGAAAAGCGAGGCCGACCTCGACACGTTCGACAAACTGCTGTCCTATGTGCATCCTGATGACCGGTTGCCGCTGCTGGAGGCCGTTGCGGAATCCAGCCAGAGCAGGAGCGCCTACAGTCTGGAATACCGCATCATCCGTCCCGACGGCAATGAGCGGTACGTGCGCGCCAACGGCGTCCTGATCTGCATCGAATCGTGCGGGTCGAACGAAATTGTGGGCACGGTCCAGGACATCACGGACAATCTGCAATTGCAGTTCAAGGCGCAGCGCCTCAGCGAGATCGTCGAGGCGTCGCAATCGCTTGTCGCCACATCCGACGCCACGGGACGCTTGATCTACCTGAACACCGCCGGACGCCGATTGCTCGGCATACCGCCCGAGGAGGATGTGGTCCACTCCACGGTGTCGTCCTTCATGACACAGGAATCCCTCATCCGCGCATCGGACATCCTCCCGATTGCCTCCAGCCGAGGCACGTGGCACGGAGAGGCGGAACTCCGCTCCCGATCGGGCGCCATCATCCCCGTCACCGGGTCCGTTCAGGCGCACAAGGCACAGAACGGCACCGTACGCTACTTCTCCTACATTGCGCGCGACGTCACAGAAGAACGACAATTGGCATCCCAACTGCAATTCCAGGCATACCACGACAACCTCACCCATCTGCCCAATCGCGTCATGTTCGACAACCTGCTCGAATCCGCTCTGGCGGAGGCCGCCGCAAACGGCGGGATGACCGCCGTGATGTTCATTGACCTCGATGAATTCAAGCGCATCAACGACTCGCTGGGCCATCCTGTGGGCGACGCGATCCTGCGCGAAATTGCCAGACGGCTGCACAGATGCACCATCGCGGGCGAAGTGATCGCCCGCTGGGGCGGCGATGAATTCACCGTGCTCCTGCCGCGCGTCAGAAGTGCCGAAGGCGTCGAGAAACGCGCGAAGGCGTTCCTCGACGCCCTTTTCGCGCCCGTTCACGTCGCGCAGCACAACTTCTACATCACGGCGAGCCTCGGCTACAGCCTGTACCCGGATGACGGAGCGGATGCCGCCCTGCTAGTCAAGTACGCCGATACGGCCATGTACGTCGCCAAGGAACAGGGGAAAAACCGAGCGGCGCACTATTCGGTATCCATGAGCGAACACGCGGTGAAGCGACTCGTACTGGAAGGAGACATGCGGGGAGCCATCAAGCGGGGAGAACTGCAGATTTTCTTCCAGCCGCAGATCAACGTGGAAAACGGCGTGATGGACAGCGTCGAGGCCCTGCTGCGCTGGCGCCACCCCACAATGGGCTTTGTGTCGCCGGAAGAATTCATCCCCCTCATGGAACAGACCGGCCTGATCATCAGCGTGGGAGAATGGACCCTGCGCCAAGCCTGTCGCCAAGCCGAACGCTGGAGGCGGACGTATGCCACATCCCCGCGCGTGGCCGTGAACGTGTCTGCGCAACAGATCAACCAGCCCGATTTTGTCGAGTTGGTGCGTCAAACACTTGACGAAACAGGGCTACCGACCGTTCTGCTGGAACTGGAAATCACGGAGAGCACGGTGATGAAAAATGAAGAACACGTAATCGGGGCGCTGCGCGCGCTGCGCGCCATGGGCGTACACATCTCACTCGACGATTTTGGCGTCGGCTACTCGTCGCTCACCTACCTGACTCGCTATCCGGTCGACACCCTGAAGATCGACCAGTCATTTGTGCGCGACGCCACGGAAAAACAGGACCATGCGGCGGTCATCGAGGCGACCATCCTGCTGGCTCACAGCCTGCACCTGAAAGTTGTGGCTGAGGGCGTGGAAAACGAGGAGCAGTTCGCCTTTCTCAAGGCGCGTGGCTGCGACCGGATCCAAGGTTTCCTGCTCAGTCCGCCCACGCCTCCGGAGGAACTCTCGGCGCTGCTCGAAGCGGCGTGCGCCAACGACCGCGTGGATTGAACGACGACCGCAACGCTCACCCTAGGGGACATGGGATAAAGTCCGCAGAGCAGGCGCAGTCACTCCAGATATAGCGTTTGAGGCATCAGTCAAACGCTATATACACCCTTATGCGCCTGCAGGAATTGGAATTATCCCATGTCCCCGAGCGAAAATCCGTTTTCCAGTTTGGTGTAGAATGAGGAAAATGCAGAGTTAATGCGATTTGCAGTGCCTTCCACAAAGTAGTATGCGCCGCGCACCTTCTTGTATGTCAAAATCTCCTGACGAACCAGTTGTCCCGCCTGGTATCCGTCGGCCACAACCTGCGTCGCGCCGCCCCACAGCCGCAAAGCCCTGCGGGATGCGACGGTCCACTGGATGCCCGCCCGCTGTGTCTGAGCGCTCAGGATGCCGAGTCCGCTG
>JAJZZT010000358.1 GCA_021797415.1 Bacillota bacterium | reverse complement strand
GCAGCATCCTGAAAATTTCTCAAGAGAAATGGGCGTGCGGGATTCACATCGATCGCCCGAATTCCCGTTCCAACCGGGTCTTCGTGATACGCAGCGCGGTGGGGCGGCCATGCGGGCACGTCAGCGGATTTTCCAGCGGAGCGAGCGCTTGCAGCAGCGCGTCCATCTCCATCATGCTCAAGCGTCGATTGGCCTTGACGGCCGCCTTGCAGGAGCGCAATACGATGCGTTCCTCCAGCCACAGATGATCTGGCAATTCACCGTGCTCCACCAGTTCCGTAAACGTGTCGCGAACAAGCCGCTCCAGATCCAACCCTTCCCAGATGTGCGGAATTGTGCGCACCAGAAACGACCGCTCGCCGAAAGGCTCGTACCGCAGTCCGACCAGGGTGGCCTGCGAAGCCAGCGCCGTCAGGGGCGCCACCTCCTGCGGCCGCGTCTCGACCGTCAGTGGAACAAGCAGTTCCACCGGCCGCACCTGGCCCTCCGCGAACGCTCTGCGGAACTTTTCGTACAATACCCGCTCATGCGCGGCGTGCTGATCGATCAAATAGACCGCATCGTCATCCTCTGCCACAATGTACATATTCATCACCTGCGCCACCGGGCGCAAAGCGCTGTGTGGGCGCTGTGCGGCGAAATCCGAGATGCCGGAACCTGATGGACCGGAACCTGATGGACCGGAACCTGAGACAGCGGACGGCACATCGGGGCGCCGTGCGTCCACCACTGTTTCCGGCGCGCCCGCCGCCCACTCGCCGTAAGCCCGGAGCGGCTCCTGTACCTGCATCGCCACCTGCACTGATTCCTCCATAGGCGGGCTGGCCGACCTGTCGCGCGTCGGTGTCCAACCTTGCGCGCTGGACGGCCTTGCGGCGTCTGTTTCGTCACGGACGGCATTCTCCGCGCTTTGCGACGCCGTTCGTCCGGGAACGTCCGCGTCCACCACGGCGCCATCCACCGCAGCGCCCCGACCGTCCAGATGCATGTCCGGAATCCCGGCGCCCGCCTGAATGCCCGTCTGGGTGGCCTGCCTCACCAGTTCCCGGATATCTTTTTCCTCACTGAATTTGACCTCCCACTTGGCGGGGTGGACATTCACGTCCACTAGCTCCGGGTCCAGTTCCAGATTCAGCATGACAACCGGGAAACGGCCGCGCGGCAACAGCGTGTGGCAACCGTCCAGCACCGCCTGCGCCAGGGGATGACTGCGCACGGGCCTGCCGTTGATGGCAAACCACATACCCGTGCGCGACGTCCGGGAATCCTGCGGGGCGCCCAACAACCCCCGGCCCGCGTAGTCCGGGTGATCAAGCAACAGCGCCACCGCCCGTTGCGCGAGCGCGTGGCCGTATACGGAGCGAAACGCAGACGGCAACTGCCCGTCTCCCGGCGTGGCGAACTGTCGATGGCCGTCGACCGTCACAGAGATGACCACGTCGGGCCGCGCGGCGGCGGCGCGACCGGCCACCTCCAGCACGTGGCGCGTCTCGGTCTGCAGCGACCGGACAAATTTCAGCCGCGCCGGTGTGTTAAAAAACAGATCGCGCACGCGCACGCGCGTTCCCGAAGGACAGCCGACAGGCCGGCAATCCTGCACGACGCCGCCGTCGAGCGCGATTTCCACTCCCGCGTCCTGTCCATCCACGCGCGTGCGCAGCGCGACCCGGCTGACTGACGCGATGGACGGCAACGCCTCGCCGCGAAAGCCGAGGTTCGCGAGACGCCTGAAATCCGCCATGGTGCGCAGCTTGCTCGTGGCATGGCGGATGAACGCCAGTTCCACCTGATCGGGCGGAATCCCAACGCCGTCGTCGGTCACGTCGATTTCCGTCAGGCCGCCCTCCACAATGCTCACAGAAATGTGCGTCGCCCCGGCGTCCAGGGCGTTTTCCAACAATTCCTTGACGACGGACGCCGGTCGCTCGACGACCTCGCCCGCCGCGATCTGGTTGGCCACCAGAGCGTCAAGAACGCGGATATCCCTCCGCACGGCTCCCTGCACGACTGTCATCCCCTTTTGCGCCGCGCGCCGCTCATGATGGGCAACGCTCCCGCCATTTATACAAGAATGCCTGGATTTCGCGCGGCGTCATGCCATCAAGGTCCAACTCGATCAGTTCTTTTGCCATAATTTCCCACTTGCTAGCGTTTTCGCGCGCGCCGTCGCCTCTGCTTGGCAAGGCGTCCGCCTGCGCCGGAAAAGCGCGTTCCATCGCAGAAGCGACCGCCGCCTCCGCAGCCGGCGCGGACTGCTCCCGCGCCGCCACAGTTTGCAGGGCCGCCGCCTCCAGACGCTGCAAAATCTGTTCGGCCCGTTCCGTCACATTCATCGGCAGTCCCGCCTTTCGGGCCACCTGCACACCGTAGGAACGGTCGGCCGGCCGCTCGACAATCCGGTGCAAAAAGACGAGTTGCCCCCCATGCTCGGCGACGGCGGCCGACAGGTTGAACAGACGCGGCAGACGGTCGGAAAGCGCGGTCAATTCGTGGTAGTGCGTGGCAAACAGCGTGCGCGGTCCGATCTGGTCGTGAATATGCTCCAGCAGCGCCTCCGCGATGCTCATCCCGTCATACGTCGCGGTTCCGCGTCCCACCTCATCAAGAATGATCAGGCTGCGCGCGGTGGCCTGGCGCAGAATCTCCGCCGTCTCGGACATCTCCACCATGAAAGTGCTCATGCCCCCCGCAACGTCGTCCGACGCCCCGATCCGCGTGAAGAGCTTGTCCACCAACCCGACTTTCGCCTCTTTAGCCGGGACGAACGAGCCCATCTGCGCCAGCAGGGCGATGAGGGCAACCTGTCTCATGAATGTGCTCTTGCCGGCCATATTCGGTCCCGTGATTACGGCGATTCGGTGCGCCGGGGTGAGCGATGCGTCATTCGTGACAAATTCCCCTTCGACGCGCCTTTCCACCACCGGATGCCGTCCCTCGACGACGATCAGGTCATCGCTTTCATCGATGCGCGGGCGCACATAGCGCCAGGCGCGCGCCGCCTCCGCGAGGCTCTGCAGCGCGTCGAGTTCTCCAATCGCTTCCGCCACATCCTGAATCGCGCGCAGATCGTCGTGCACCGCCTTCTGCAACCGCACAAAGTGTTCCCACTCCAACGCCTTGGCCTGATCGTCGGCGGTGAGAATCTCCTGCTCCACCTCGCGCAGGCGCGGAGTGACAAACCGCTCCGAACCCGCCAGTGTCTGCCGCCGTTCAAAATCGCCCGGCACCAGGTGCGCATTGCTCGAAGTCACTTCGATACAGTAACCGAAGACGCGATGGAACGTGATCTTGAGCGACTTGATTCCTGTTCTCGCACGTTCCTCCTGTTCCAGCGCGGCGATCGCGGAACGCCCCCCGCGGGCGGTCTCGCGCAGGCGGTCGAGTTTGGCGTCCACACCCGGCCGGATGACGCCGCCTTCCTTTCCACTGCCCTGTGGATCCTCGACGAGCGTATCCAGAATGCGCGCCGAAAGTCGCGTAAGATCGCGCATTTTCTCCGCCTCCTGCGCCAGATCGCCCGCGCACGCCTGTTGCGCAAGCCGCGCGCGCATCCGGTTCGCCTGTTCCAGAACCCCGGCCAGCAGCCGCAGGTCGCGCGGCGCGGCCGTACCGTAGGAGACGCGGGAGGCCAGCCGGAACAAATCGTGCAGGCCGTGCAGCAGTTCGCGCAGCGCCGCGCGCAGCGCTTCATCCTCCAGCAGTTGAGCGACCGCGTCCTGGCGCGACAGGATGGGAGCGAGCGAGGCGAATGGGCATTCAATCATCTCGCGCAGGCGCCGCCGCCCCATGGCCGTCTTCGTGAAGTCGAGCACCTCCAGCAGGGTTGCGCCCTGGCGCACGGATACAGCGGGCGCCACCAGCTCCAGGTTCGCCTTGGCCACAGCTCCCAGGTGCATGTACAGGTGCGCGGCCAGTTCGCGCGGCGCGCGCGCATGCGCCAGTTCGCGCCGGCTCATCTGTCCGGCGTAGGCGACGAGCATCCCGTGGGCGGTTTCCGGCGGCGCGACGGCCGCTTCGCCAAAAGCGGAGAGTGCACAACGAAGCCGTGCCGCAAGGGCGCTCAGGCGCTCTCCGACCACCTTTGGCAAAGCCGCATGCAAAACGAGCTCCACGATCCCCTGCCCGGCCAGCCAGTCGGCGAGCTCCTCCCAATCGCCCGTGCGCAGCCACGCTTCTCCTGTCATCGGATCGAGTGTGGCCGCCGTCCATTTCCCGTCGCCGGGCAATACCGTCGCGAGCAGGAGGCGGTCGTCGCTCTCGCGCAGAAAGTCATGGCCTGTCCCGGGTGTCACGATGCGCACGATGGCGCGGCGCACCAAACCTTTTGCCGCTCTGGGATCCTCCGTCTGTTCGCAGATGGCGACCTTGTGCCCGGCCGAAACCAGACGCCCGATATACGTGTCGGCCGCGTGATGGGGAACGCCGCACATCGGCATGCGGTTCTCCCCCTGGCCGCGCCCTGTCAGCGTGAGTTCCAACAGTCGACTTGCCGTCAGGGCATCGTCGTTGAACAGTTCATAGAAGTCGCCGAGGCGGAAAA
>JAJZZT010000489.1 GCA_021797415.1 Bacillota bacterium | reverse complement strand
CCTGGCGCTGACGCAGCAATGCCCCGGGGAGTTCTGACCCCTTTTTGAACTACCTCTCTTCTCTCTCGCCTTCAGTTGTGAGGGTGCCCCGCATTCTCAGATCGCCTGGTGAGCATAGCCAGGGGGACACACGCGTACCCATCCCGAACACGACCGTTAAGCCCCTGCACGCCGAGGGTACTTGGACCGCAGGGTCCCGGAAGAGCAGGTCCTTGCCAGGCAACGCGAAACGTCCGGCTTTTGCCGGGCGTTTCGCTTTTTTGGTTTCGCCTTTTTGAGGAGCAGAAGGAGTATTTGAGGAGCAAGAGGAGCGGAGGGGAGCAATTCGACGATCACGGGAGTCTGCCGGGTGAGGTTGGCGTCCATTGACTGTGATCGTGTTTGATGACGGTTCACGGCGGTGTCTGTTGCAGATGGATGCAGGTTATAATAAAAACTAGACGAATCGTTTATGAAGGGGTGGGCATGCGAACGGATGGACCCTGACGGCAAACGACTCGCCTTGAGGACTGGCGCAGGTCGCCCAAGGTGGAGCAGTGTCATGCGCGATCGTTGGACCGTGCTGGTGTTTTACGACGGATGGTGTTCGACGTGTCACGAGATGGCAAAAAAGTCGGCGAAGCTGGATTGGTTTGGGTTGATTGAATGGAAGTCGTTCCGCGACCCTTTGGTTGTTGCGTACTATGGCCTGGAAGGGGATTCATACCGGCAGAGGATCACTTCCCTGTCCTGCAGTACCGGGAAGTGGGGGCAAGGAGTGGCCACGATCGTGCGGATTTGTGGACGCATACCGGTGTACTGGCCGCTGTTGCCTGCATTGTGGATCGGCAGTTTTCTGCGCGTGGCAGGGCCTGTATACGACTGGATCGCAAGGCGCAGACGCCTGACCGGTTCAGTGGGCTGATGTCGGAATTTTCCCCGCTTGACTCAAATGGTATGGTTTGATATTCTACTCGTGTTCCATTGCACGTGCCCGTAGCTCAGCTGGATAGAGCGTTTGACTACGAATCAAAAGGTCGGGAGTTCGAATCTCTCCGGGCACGCCATTTTGCCGAAGTGGCGGAATTGGCAGACGCACGCGCCTCAAAAGCGCGCGGGTAACCCCCGTGCCGGTTCGAGTCCGGCCTTCGGCACCAAGGCCGCGTGTGGACAAGCGCATCCGACAGTCGGCTGAATGTTTGGGGCTATAGCTCAGTTGGTAGAGCGCTTGAATCGCACTCAAGAGGCCAGCGGTTCGAATCCGCTTAGCTCCACCACGATAGTCCTCGATAGCTCAGCGGTAGAGCATCCGGCTGTTAACCGGAGGGTCGTAGGTTCGAATCCTACTCGGGGAGCCACGGGGCCCCATGGTCAAGCGGTTAAGACACCGCCCTTTCACGGCGGGAACAGGGGTTCGAATCCCCTTGGGGTCACCAAAAACGGCAGCACTTCTGCCGTGAGCGGCCGTGGTCGCCATGCGGCACGGCACGGACGGCAGAGGTGGGGCCACCGCGCACGGGCGGTTAGCTCAGCGGGAGAGCACTCGCCTCACACGCGAGGGGTCGGCAGTTCGATCCTGCCACCGCCCACCATGTTCTGTCATGATTTATAAGGCGTGGCAAAGTGGTTGCTGACAAGGTGATTCAATTTTACGCGAATCGGCGTCTTGCGGCAGTATGTTGTACCAGGTCGTGTTCTGTTTTCTTCATGTGCAATATCGCGGGGTGGAGCAGTTGGCAGCTCGTCGGGCTCATAACCCGAAGGTCGCAGGTTCAAGTCCTGCCCCCGCAACCAGGGGCCTATAGCTCAGCTGGCTAGAGCGCACGACTGATAATCGTGAGGTCAGTGGTTCAAGTCCACTTAGGCCCATTATATGAACCTGTTCAAACAGAGGGCAGGTAAGACCTACGCAGTGCAACGGGACATGGAATCAATTGATTGTAGAGTGGACTTTATCCCATGTCCCCAAGGGAATCGTTCGAACAGCAATGAGCGCGTTTCCTGTTGACTGAACTGACGGTTTGCAGTAAAGTTGACTCACGATGCGGCGTCGGGAGCGGCGGCGGTCGAGGCAGGTCGAGTTGAGATGAGCTGAGGAACAGAACACGGCGAACCGTCTGTACAGAGCGTTCGCGCACTCGGCCACATCCGATCCGGCGGTGGTTTTTTATTTTTGATGAAAGGTTGTGGACCGGGTGATCGTCGTCATCGATAACTATGACTCCTTCACGTTCAACTTGGTGCAGTACATGTTGATGGCGGGAGCCGAGGTGAGTGTGTATCGCAATGACCAAATAGACTCGGATGACGTATTGTCCATGAATCCAAGCGGAATTGTACTTTCGCCCGGACCGTGCACACCGCTTGAGGCTGGCATCTCGCTGGATCTCGTTAAACGTGCGGCGGGTCGGGTCCCCATTTTCGGCGTATGCCTGGGACATCAGACGATCGGACAGGCGTTCGGCGGGAATGTCGGGCGTGCTTCAGAAGTGATGCACGGGAAGGTCTCGACGATTGAACAGGACGGCACGTCGCCGATTTTTCGCGGGTTGCCGGGCCGTTTACTTGTGACACGCTACCATTCGCTCATCGTGCGCGATCCGTTGCCCGCCTGTTTGCGCGTCACGGCGCGGACAGACGTGGGTCTTGTCATGGCGCTGGAGCACATCGAATATCCCGTTTATGGTGTGCAGTTTCATCCGGAGGCCGTTCTTACGGAATACGGCCATGAGATGATGGAGAACTTCCTCAAGGTGACGGGAGACCTGCCGGGAGATTCGCGGTCCGGCGCAGATTTACTTGAGGGGGTCCAGAGTGCATGACGGAATCCATCCGGCAACAAGAGCGTATTGCCGTACGCACTCGCATTTACAGGATGAGAACCGGGCAAATGGACGCGTTTCATTTCTTCGTGCGTTTTGTGCGCGAATATGGCGAGGAGAACGCGTTTCTGCTCGATTCATCAACTGATCCGAAACGGGAGCACTGTTCGTCGATCATCGGTCTCTTTCCCGTGCTGTCAGTTCGGGCGAAGGGAAATTTTCTTCGGGTGTCGGCAAACTCCGGATTGGCCGATGCCTTGCAGATCCCGCAACACGCGGCGATCGACGGCGAACTTCCCCGCCATCTCGATGCGGTGATGGCGCAATTCGAGGTACAGGAAGAACTTCCTCCCTACGCGTTCGGATACCTGGGTTTCTTTGGTTACGACGCTGTGCGCTTTTTTGAAGCCATTCCGGAAACCACGATGGATGACCGCGGCATTGATGACGTCCATCTACAGATTCACCGCATGGTGGTGCACGTGAATCCGGATGAGTGGACAGTGTTTGTGCACGATCTCCCGGGAGGTTCGTCCAGCCCTGCGCTGGACGATGTGTTGCGGTTGATCGAAGCGTCGTGCGAGGCCCCCTCTTTTGTGGGCTATGACGCGAGTGCCCTGACCGTGGCGGAGGATGTCCAGTTTGAACAGTACGTCGAACGTGTGGAACGCGTGAAAGAGTATATTCTGGCGGGGGACATTTTTCAGTGCCAGGTGGCGAAACGCATGAGGGTCGTCGGCCCGTTCGATTCTCTGCAGGCCTACGGCAGATTGCGCGCGATGAATCCGTCGCCCTACATGTTTTACGCGCGTTACGACGACTACCTGCTGTTTGGCGCAAGTCCGGAGGTACAGGTGCGGGTGGACGGCGGGATTGCACAGATGAAACCCATCGCGGGAACGTCGAAGGGCAAGGGAATCACGGAAGAGGAGAACCGCCGTCTTATTGAACAACTTGTCAATGATCCCAAAGAGCGGGCCGAACACGTCATGCTTGTGGACCTGTGCCGCAACGACCTCGGGAGGATCGCCGTTCCGGGAACGGTCGAGGTTCAGGAACTGCTGAAGGTGGAGGAATACTCCCACGTCTTTCATCTGGTCTCGCTCGTGACGGCGCATGTCCGCGCGGGTGTCAGCCCGTTTGAAGTATTTCTCGCGACCTTTCCGGCCGGAACGCTCAGCGGGGCGCCGAAGGTGCGGGCGATGGAGATCATCGACGAGATGGAGGATTTCCATCGCGGCCCGTACGGGGGCGTTATTGGGATGATCGATTGCTTTGGCAACGTCAATACGGCGATCGTCATCCGCACCGTGGTCTGTCAAGGGGAGACGGCGTATCTTCAGGCGGCCGCCGGCGTCGTGGCCGATTCCGTTCCCGAGCAGGAATGGATGGAGTGCAATCATAAGCTGGGCGCCCTGCGCGCGGTGATTTTGTAAGTTCTAGCGGACAAACGGCGCCGCGTACTCTCTGGAATAGAAGCCATCGGGGAGGGAACGGCGTTGGATGAACTTATGCAGTTTATCGCCGTCATGGCAGCGCTGTCCACGGGAGCTCAAGCGATCACGCAGCAGATGAAAAAACGCCTTGTCTTCCTGCACTTGCAGGCGAAGGCAAAACCGAACGACAGCAAGTGGGACGAAGTGTACGAAGAAGCGCTGCGCCGGGTCAACATCCATATGCTGGCCGGATTAAACGGCACTGTGCTTGCGGCCATGGCCCAGGTCCATCCGCTGCAGATGTTGAAGCTG
>JAJZZT010000508.1 GCA_021797415.1 Bacillota bacterium | reverse complement strand
AACCGAAACGGCCCGTCTCCAATAATCGTGGAGGGGTTGAACGCCAGCAGCGTCTGCCCCGACTGGATCATGAAGTTGTGCGCCGCCGTGTTCGTCTTGCTTGGCGTGGCGCCCGCCTTGGTCGGCAGCGTCCTGGCGTAGGTCTCCACTTCACTCTTCAATTTCGCGGTGGCGAACTTCCCGTAGACCGAGGAAGGGGACACGACGAAGTGGTTCTGCAGAATGCTGAACAAGACATTCTGTGCGGGCATGGGTGTGGTCGTGCCCGGCACGTATTTCCGCAACTGAAAGACCACTTCATGCTTGTTCGGCGCCGTGATGCCGGTCGCCACACCGGGCCAGGGCCAGCCCACGGTCGCGCCCAGCAGATAACTGTCCACGACGTCCTGGCTGGTGACCGGCGCGCCGCTTTGCCACTTCGCGCCCGGCTGCAGCGTGATTTGCAACTGACTCCCGACAATCTTCCACGACTTGGCGAGCTGCGGCACGTACTGGCCGCTCGGCTGAATCTGCACAGCCAGGGGCAGGACGACGTACATCGGCAGGCTGGCCAATCCGTAGTTCGGAGCGTAGTTGTTGTTGGTCCAACTGGTATTCCAACTGCTGTAGAGGTTGAACGGCTGCGGCGTCGCCGCGGCCGCGCCGGCCGGCACGCCGATCCCGGCCAGCGCCGTGAGCAAGGCGCCTCCGGCGATCATCCCGCGCATCATTCTCTTGTTTGAACCAGCCATGACTTGACCCTCCTTTGTGTTTGCTGCGGATGATTTCGTGAAGGGAACCTTCGCTGTTCGACCATTCCCGTCACGCGAAATTCTTTTCTATACGAGGTTGTTCAAAAAGGGGGCAGAACTCCCTGGCACATTGCTGCGTCATCGCCAGAAATGCTCCCTCACGTACCAAGAACGTACGCTCGGTCCGCATTTCTGGCTGCTTCCTTGCACTGTGCGGGTCTTACCTGCCCTCTTTTTGAACAGGTTCTATACGAAACTTTCCTGTCCGGGATGCCTTCCTCTTGCGCCCGACTGATCACCTCCTTGTTGATCCGCCGCCTGCCGCCGTTACGATGCGGCGACTTCCGCATGAATCCGCTTTCTTTCTGGATAAAATGGAAACTTCACAGGGGCGAATATCATTTGACAGCGCACGCTCATACCGGTCATTTCTTCCCTTCTCCGGCTGCGGCCGCCATGGGGACAGCCCGCTCCCCAGCGTCCGGCGCGGCGGCGCAGGTGCGTCCCCAATGAAACGTTGTCGGAACCTCGATCACCTCCGTCTTGCCGGATCCGGCTATCAATCGGCTCACCACTCCGGCCGCCTCCCTGCCGATGGCGACCTCCGACTGGTCAATCCACGCCACCGGGAAATCCTCCGCCCTCTCGCCAAACAGATCGCCGATGGCGCTGCACTCGCCCCCGATATCGAATCCGGCGACCGATAGATCCTGCGGCACGCTTCGACCGGCCACACGCGCGGCTTTCAAGGCGATGGGAACGTCGGCCGGCGAAATGCCCACGAGCGCTGTCACCTCCGGGTGTTGCCGGAGCTTGCCCACCAGGTACTCCTGGGCGTCCTGGGATGCGCCGCTCTCGTTGACCTCGCGGATCCACAACGCCTCATCGCCCGGATGGATCCCGTTCTCCTTCAGGCCTTCAAGAAATCCTTTGGTTCGCTCGACAACGCTTTCAGTCGATGCGGGAAACTGGGCCGTAACCGAGACCAGCGCCATGTCGCGGTGCCCGGCGCCGTGCAACGCGTTGACGGCCAGCCTGACCCCGTCGGCATGCTGGGCGACCACTCGCGACACGTCGATGCCCGGGAACCACCGGTCCACAAAGACAAGAGGAAACCGTTCAATCGACAGCAGCACAAGATCTTTGTTGTAGATCTCTCCATTTACCGGAAAGACGATCAGTCCATCCACTCCGGCGCGAAGAAAATGGGCGACAATTTCACTCTCCCGTTCGCGATTGCCGCCGGAAAAGTCGACCATCCCGTGGGCTCCTTTCTCCGAGAGCCCTTCCAGCACCCCGCCCAACAACCGTCTGGAGAACCCGCCCCGCGCCACAGGAAAGATCACCCCGACGATGGGCGGTTTGTCCCGGAGATCCGGCGGGACCGCTGCATCACCCCGCGCCCTGGCAGACTGCCATTTTTCATTCGCGCCGCCGGATATCGGGCGATCCTGCGAACCCGCCTCGTCTACAGCGGGAACCACCGCCTGTGGAGGCTCTATCCCTGTCCCCACTCCCGCAATCCCATCCCTGCTGACAAAAGTGCCCTTGCCCCGGATGCGCACGATCACGCCGTCATCGACCAGCAGGCCCAGCGCCTTCTTGATGGTGGGCACACTCACCCGATATTCCACGGCCAAAATGTTCTCAACAGGCAATTGATCGACAAAGACCGAGTCCCTGATCTTTTGCAGGAGGTCGTCGGCAATCCGGTTGTGCAGTGGTCTCGTCACAGACATACGCATCCCCGCCATTCCCGTTTACACAAAATAAATCTATTTCATATCATTCATATTTTCTATCAAATTGATTATACGACCGGTCTTTCCTGGTGTCAATAGGTTTTCTCCCGACTTTTTTCTCCTGATTATTCGGGTCCTTCAGTACGGTCTGCACGACAGGCATGACGGGGCTGCGGGCGACGGCTGCCCGAAACCCAGTCCAAAGGCAGTTGATTGCTCTTCTGCTTGGATGTTGTGTTCAGCTGCAATCTCGTTAGGCGTGTGCTGATCGGTCAGATTCAGCAACAGACGGGAGCGCTCGATACACCGAACCCGATCGGTGCGCGATTGAGCGACACGAGTGAGTATCTCACAATGATCTTTTGAAAGCTCTAACTGTGCTTTAGAACGAACAAATGCCACAGAACCGCATCCTGTCGCCAGGATGGCTTACTCGCCCTATTGTATAATTAATTAAGAATCATACTAATGGTTGGGAACCCCATGGAAAATGAAGGAGGTTTGGCTGATCAGGTGGTCCATCCAGGTGTCGCGGCGCGGCGCAGCGCCGTCCATACTCCGAGGATCAAGCCGGATGAATGCGAAATCCATTGTAGGATCGATCACACCACTACGGGACAAGCTGTCGTCAAACTGGATCTTCAGGCTCGTACCCGGTTTGATGGGCGCGATACGGTGATTGAGGTCAATGACTTGAAAACGTCCAGAGTAACGAACTCAAGTACAGAAGATGTTTTGCGAACGGAAGAGGGAGCGATTTTGACCGCGTGCGATGTGGAAAATGCGGGGTGCGGATGATTGTATGAGGAAGTAGTCAATGAAATGATTGTCACGCCCCGATTTCCACTTTGGTCAACAGCCTGAAGGGCGTCTCCAGCCGCCTGATCCGGCAAAAGTACGATCCGGAGATCCGTCAGAAGCTATGGGGTGGACATCTTTGGTCCCCCAGCTACTTTGCCGGGAGTTGCGGTGGCGCGCCGCTAACGATTGTCCGGCAGTATATTGAGAGCCAAAGAACACCACTGTGACGCGCCTACCCTCCCCCTGAAGGAAGAGGTTTGCGGCGCTAAAGCAGGATCACTGAAGATGTCGCTTCACCTCCTCAACTTCTTGTCGGGTGAGTCCGGACGCCTTGCATATGGCGTCCATGTCAACTCCGTACGAGAGCAGACTCCTCACCATGTCCAACTTTGCCTCACGCTGCCCTTCCTGCCTTCCTTCCTGTCGGGCCCTCTGCTCCCGAATCTCCGCTTCACGGACGACAGCGGCTTCATCCAATATCGCTTTGCGACGCGACTCGTATTCCGCCCATGCGTGGGCGTCGCGGCTGATCTCTTCCCACTCCTCAAACGCCCTCTTCATCTCTGGATCTTGCATGGCGATCGCCTCCAATTCGCGCCGGATCTCTTCGTTTTCGTCGGCCTCCAGCAGGAGCAGCCAACGCACCAACATGTCTTCATGGAGATTGACCGTCTGCTTCCGCCAATTCACCATCAGTTTGGGAATCTCCATGAAGTGGATCTCCAAAAGATCCGTCAACACAAACCGCTCGGTGTCTTCGTATAGGTGAAACGTCGTATGATATCGATCCGACGCCTTGACATAGCGGAAATTCAATATGTTGATCGCAATCGTCTTGGCCAGTTCTGTGTAAGGCATACCTTTACGCATCTGGCTGGCATACATGTTCGACCAATAATACAGAGTTCGTTTTTCCATGTCAAAACGGTTTGTCAGTTGAATTTCGATGTTGATTCTGGTTCTGTTCTCCGTCTGGGCATGAATATCGAGTATGGACCTCTTATCTTCCAGATGTCTCGGTTCCATTTCCGGATTCAGGTACTCAATGGACGTAATCCGTTCATTCGCGTAAAGTTTCAGTGCAGCATTGAGAAACGCCATCAAAATGGACTCGTTCCCGGGCTTGCCGAACAACTGCTTGAACGCAAAGTCGACCATGAACTTCCCTCCGCCTGGCGCTTCGCGCCTAGGCGGGGGTTTCCAACGTCGCCATCGGAGTTTCCTGGCTCATCGACTTGTGCGCAACACAGAGATCATCTGCATCGCGTCTTATTTTGGTCTC
>JAJZZT010000565.1 GCA_021797415.1 Bacillota bacterium | reverse complement strand
ACCTTTATCAAGATGAGTACTGAAAAGAAGAAACCTAAAGAAATGTTTATGTTCGTTGAGTAATATTTTTTATCAGGGGAACCCGAACCATCGCCACGCACGGTCTTTACTTCGGCATCGACCGTACACAACGGCGAAGCGCGAGGCCGCCGGCCGTACTCGCGCCTCCTCCGCGTGCGCCTATCTCGGGAGCGCCTGAACCGCAAACTCGCTTTCGACAGTCTCCACGAGCAGCGCGAGCAGTTGCGGGCGGATGTCCGGCCGCGCAAGCGCAAGTCCGATGATCGCCCGAATGTAGCCGAGTCTGTCGCCGATGTCAAAGCGGTCCCCGCGGATGACGCACGCGCCCACACCCTCGTCCAGCGCCTGCCGGGACAACGCGTCCGTCAGCTGGATCTCTCCCAACTTGCCCGGCGGCGTCTCATCCAATACACCAAAGATGCCCGGGTTGATGACATACCGGCCCACGATTCCCAGGTTCGTCGGCGCTTCGGACGGTTCGGGCTTTTCCACCAGACTGGAAACCGAATAATATTCCCCGTCCTCACTGTGCCCCGCAATGACGCCGTAGCTGGATATGGAGGCTCTCGGCACAGGCTGGACTCCGATCACGGTCTTCTCCGTCTGCTCATGCCAGCGCAGCAACTGGGACAAGGCCGGCACGTCCGAGCGCACGATGTCGTCGCCCAGCAGCACGGCAAAAGGCTCGTTGCCCACAAATGACCGGGCCATGGACACCGCGTGCCCCAGGCCCCTCAACTCCCTCTGACGCACGTAGTGGATGTTGGCCAGCTCAGAAATCCGCCGCACCTCCTCCAATTGCCTCTCCTTACCTCCTTTTTCCAAATGGTTCTCCAGTTCAAAGGAGCGGTCGAAATGGTCCTCAATGGCCCGTTTGAAGCGGCCTGTCACAATCAAAATGTCCTCAATCCCCGACTGGACCGCCTCTTCGACGATGTACTGGATCGCAGGCTTGTCGATCAGCGGCAGCATTTCCTTTGGCTGCGCTTTGGTAGCCGGAAGAAAACGGGTGCCCATACCCGCCGCCGGAACCACGGCCTTCTTCACTTTCATGATTAAAGTTCGCCTCCAGTCATCCAAATTCGTTCTTAATCCTGCACTCAGAGTGACATGGACTGAATCACGTTGTCCCGAAGGGGCGCAGGCCGCGCATCCTCACGGCGCTCGATGTCGCTCTCAATGACCTCGATCCCCCGCTGCGCCTCCACCATTTTCAGGTCTGTAACCGCCCGGAGACTGTGCCACTGGCCCTTCGGGATATGGATGATGGCGCCCGATCCGACGGTCCGGGACTCGTCGCCCAGAACCACCCGGCCCCGGCCGTCGAGGATGGTCCAATATTCATCCCTGAGCGCGTGCCGATGATAGGAGATGGCGTGCCCGGCCCGCACGTAAACCGAGTTAACCACGACTTCAACGCCTTCATCCGCATGAAAATGTTGCATGACCGTGCTGGTGCCGAAGTGGCGCTCCTCGTGCATGGGCCGCACCGCGTGCTCGTTCACCACATCCTTGATATCGCCGCAGATGGACTTGCTCGCCACCAGAATGCCGTCGGGACTGGCCGCCACCAGGACATCTTTCAGCCCCTTGGCGATGACCGGAACGTGCAGTTCACTGATGACGGAACACCCTTCGCAATCCACCTGCGCCGCGCTTCCCATCGTCGTGATATCCAGGCGGTCGACCAGGGTTCCCCATGTCCCGATGTCCGTCCACATGCCGGAAAAGGGCCGCACCGCGATGAAGGCCGTGTGCTCCACAACTTCATGGTCGAAGCTGCGCTTGGGCAATTGCGAGAACTGTGACAGGAAATCCACGTAGTGATCCGGATAGCCTCGCCTGCGCAAAAACGAACGGATGAATGAACGCCGGAAGCAGAAGACACCGCAGTTCCAAAGAGCGCCTTGGCGGATCAATTCCCGCGCCGCGGGAATGCCTGGTTTTTCCACAAACGATTCCACGCGAAACACTTCGAGATCGTCGGACAGGCGTTCGCCCACCCGCATATATCCGTACTGTGGAGAGGGTTCTTTGGGGCATACGCCAAGCAGCGCCAGATCCGCGCCTGATCTTGCGAGGGCGGCGGGAAGGTTTGCGACGGCGCGGAAAAACTCGTCGTCCACAAAATGATCGACGGGGATGACCACAACGACGTCGTCTTCCTCTGCAGGGCCTGTCCGCGCGCCTGAACCGTCTGCGGACCCATTCTCGATCTGGTCGAAGTAAAGGCTCGCGAGGGCGATCGCAGGAAACGTGTCGCGCCGCACAGGCTCGGTGATGACGTTGACCTGTCCCAGGTGATGCAGGATACTCTCCACCTGGCTCGCCGAGGTGCAGATGTAGGTATCGTCCGTCAACCCAAGGCTGGACAACTGTTTCCATGTGCGCTGCACCATGGAGATGCGATCGTGTTCACCGTCCGGCATGATCTTCAAAAATTGCTTTGAACGCGTGTCATTTGACAATGGCCAGAGTCTCTTCCCAGATCCGCCAGACAACAGAACCAACTTCACAGCGATCCCCCCTAAAAAGTCTAAATATTACAACTATTCCTCCAATGGCAGTTGGTAAATGGACCGCCCGCCGCTGCTTATGAAATCCGTCCCACCGGCAACATGGACTGATCCTCCCGCCGCTCTCGGGGCGTGGGTTCAGGAGCGGGAACACCAAGCTGTTCGCGGACCAGATAGACCGGTCTCTCCTTTGACTCCTCATAGATTCGCCCCACATACTCGCCAATAATCCCCATCGCCATCAACTGTACGCCGCCGAGGAACAAGATGACGGTCATCAGCGACGGATAGCCGGGCACATGACTTCCCATAAACAGCGTGCGGATGACGACAAAAAGCCCGTACAGGAAGCTGCCGGTGGCCACCAGCAGCCCGAGATAGGTGGCAAACTGCAGGGGCGCCTGCGTAAACGAGGTGATCCCCTCGAGAGCAAAATTCCAAAGCTTCCAATACCCCCACTTCGACGTTCCGGAATACCTCGACTCTCTGCGATAATACACATTTGTGGAATGGAATCCCACCCAGGCGAAGAGACCCTTCATAAACCGCCTGCGCTCATTGAGCCCCTTCAAAGCATCGAGAACGGGTCTCGACAGCAGCCTGAAATCACCGGTGTCGCGCGGGAGATTGAAGCGGACCATCCGGTTGATGAGGCGATAGAACGCAAACGCGGTGCAACGTTTTAACCAAGTCTCCCCTTCGCGAGCAATGCGCACGGCATTGACAATCTCGTAGCCTTCCAACCACTTTTCAATCAGATCGAAGATCAATTCAGGAGGATCCTGCAGATCGGCGTCCATCGGAATGGCGGCATCTCCCGAGGCGTAGTCAAGCCCGGCCGTCAGCGCGCTCTCTTTGCCAAAATTCCGCGACAGATCGATCACCTTCACCTGAGGATCGCGCTCGTGGAGGCGGCTGAGTATCTCCAATGTGTTGTCCTTGCTGCCGTCATTCACGCAGATCATTTCCCAGTCCATTCCCGTCTGGTCGAGGACGGACTGGGCGCGGCTGTAAAATACCTCAATATTTGAAGCCTCGTTGTACATCGGCACGATGATCGACAGCAGGGGTCTCGTGAACCTTCCCTTTGCCTTCAAAGTCTTTTCCCTCCTTGTACACAATTTTCTTGTTATACCAGTAGTTCCAGGGGAACCCCACACCAATGGCCAAGATTTTGCCGATCCAGGACGGAAGAACGAATCTCGTCGCGATGATCACCGCAGTGCTGAGCACGAGCCCGATCAAATTGCCCGAGACAAACAGCGTGAAATCATGCGGCCCGCGGCGGCCTGTTTCATAAGACCCAAACGTCCAACGCTTGTTCCAGAGGAAGCTGTTGGAAACCGCAACGGCATAGGCGATCGTATTGGCCAGGTACACGTTCATGTGCAAGTTGACAGAGAGAATATAGAACAGGCCAAAATCGATCAGAGAGTTTGCCACTCCCACGACGCCAAACCGAACGACGCGCAACGGCATACCTCCCTTCAAACCTCCATGCCGTAATGGTAAAGTCCGGGCAGACGGGGTGTCAATGCGGGCCAAGAGCGCCTGTAAGCCTGACGTTAAGGACGAACTTTATGAAAAACCGGCTGAAATTTGCGGCGCCACTCCGTCATGAGAGTTTCGGGAACGCGCTTTTCCCGCCTTGTGTAAAGTATTTTTAGCGCTACCGTACCTGCATGGGCACGCCGTTGGAATTCTGGCCGTTTCCCGCGTGCACCGTCACGTACGCCTGCCCGGCGGCAAGCGGATGCCCATCGGGTCCCGGGCCGCTCTGCGGCAGGGCAAACGTGACAGAATCATTTGTCCACGCCAGAATGCGAAGCTGATACACGTCAGTCGGCGCGCCCCAATTCAGTCCCGCCTCGGAGACCAGCACATACCCCGCCCCTTTGCTGGATCCGAAGTTTTGTCCGGTGACAACGACCGCACTGCCAGGCTGTCCCGTTGTGGCCACGTTGGAAATGACCGGGTTTTGCACGGTGGCAGGCGCCGTCGCCTGAACGTCATTGGAAACC
>JAJZZT010000028.1 GCA_021797415.1 Bacillota bacterium | reverse complement strand
CGGTTGTGCGCAACCCGTCGCTTTATGAACATGTCAATCCCGCCCTGATAGGCAATGAGCGGCGGGTGCTCGTTTCCGAACTCTCCGGGGCGAGCAATGTGCTCTATCAATTGCAGGAACTGGATCTGCCCGCGCCTAAAGAGGCGGTTGCGAACATCCTCGCTCGCGTGAAGGCGGCGGAACGGCAGGGTTATGTGTATGAGGGCGCGGAATCCTCGCTGGAATTGCTGATGCGTGAAGAACTCGGACTCGCCGAAGCTGCGTACGTCAGGATGCGCGCGCGCCTTGCAAAGTCTCCGGATGGATGGTCGGCGCAACTGGCCTGGATGGCGCGTGGCGGACGTGTGGTCGCGCCCGGTCAAGGCGGCGGAGCGAGTGAAGGCCATGCGTTTTGCGCGGCGGCTGGCCTGACCGCCGCGGGATTTCGCCTGACGGCCGAACATCTGGTGGCGGTGGCGCTGTCGGAGGAGCAGAAACTGTACCGGGTGCACCTGTGCGGCGACTTTCTCGCTGCGACTGTGGCGACGGTCGGAGTGGGAGAAACGATCGCGGACGCGTTTGCAGAAGCCGTCTTGCAGGCACTGGCCTACGTAGAAATAATTTCAAAAGAGCGCAGTGGGCGCGTCCAGTCGTCCGGCGGTTGATCGCCTGTCTGCCGGACCGGGTCGCCTGTTTCAGCGCGCCATGTTGATTCCCTGCTCCCACGCGTCCGGCGCGATTCCGGATTTGAGTGTGGCGGCTGCGCGATGGAGCCAGTATTCGCGCTGTTCGCGCCAGTTGTTTGCCGCGCGCAGCCACACTTGGTCGTCCGGCGTCGCCGCAGTCAATGTCCGGATTGCGGAGTGGCAACGGTGGTCGTGCCTGGCAGCCGTCGCGAGCGCTTCGACGGTCAGGGGGACCAGCCGCGTCTGGGGTTCACCGGCCTGCAGGCGCGTGAGATGGCCGACGGCGATATTGCGCAGCAAGCTTGTCTCGTAGTTCTCTTGATAGACCTCTCTCGTGCCTGCCTGGGAGCGGAACTGGGGCAGCAGAAGCATTTCCGCGATGATCGAACAGAGCGCCTGCTCCGCATGGACACTCTCCAGGAGTTCATTTTTCACGTGCACCCACACGCTGTGCGCCATGGGTTCTGCCATCGCGATTCCCCTTTTCACCATTCGCGGCCTGCCCGCGCCGGCCGTTCGCCCGCCTGGCCATCATGGCGCGCGGCGGCTCTGCGCCGGCCGTCTTTCCTGTTATATGGCGGAAGAGTTCAAACCGTGCCGACGCAAAATGGGCGGTGCCGCTTTCGGGAGCAGGGAGGACCATCCGGGATTGTGTTTCGATTTTACCTTCCGGAGTCCGCTAAGGCGCCGCGCGCGGCGTCCTGGATCAGTCCCGCCGCGAGTGCGTGCGAAACTCGGAAGGCGTCATGCGCTCGTATTTTTTGAACACTTTCCCGAAATAGCTTTGATCGGCGAACCCCGATTGCTCCGCGACTTCCCGGATGGACAGGTCGGATGAATGAAGCAGGTATTTGGCCTTGTTGAGCCGGAAGCGAAGGAGGTATTCCATCACCGGAATCCCCGTGCTCCGCTTGAACAACCGAGCATAGTGAAAGGGGCTCAGGGTCACCTTGCGCGCGACGTCCGGCAGTTGCAGCGGCGTCTGGTAGTTTTCCTCCATAAAACCGATCCCCTGCCGGACGGGCTCAGGATAGAAGACCGCGCTGTTCGCGGTCTGAACGCTGCCAGCGCGCATCTTGTCGGTCACGAGCAGCGTGAGAATCTGCGTGATCAGAGTGTGCGCCATCGGTTCCAGACCGACCGGATTCGTGCCGAACAGATCGAGCGCCTGCCGGAAGAGCAGTTCCATAGCCTCCGGGCGCTCCATACGAAAGAGTGGATTTTCTTCAGCGTTTAGCAGGTGGAAGTAATCGGGCGCCGCGAAGCCTCCGAAATGGATCCAGAGAAACTCCCACTGGTCGCGCTCGTCGGAAGCGTATTCATGTTCCCGCTGCAGGTCAAAGAAAAACGTTTCGCCCCGCCGCACGTCGATCGGTTTGCCGTGCAGCGAGGCGTGTCCTGTGCCGCGCAGCGCATGGCCGAGCAGATATCCGGGCAGCGATTTGCGGTACACACGGTAATGCGGAGCGCACAGATACCAACCGGCCGCCATGACGGTGAACCACAGGCGGCCCGCGGTCTCGCTCGGCGTGTGCGTATGGTGCCTGTAAAAATGTTCTGGTCTGTTCACGGAGATCTCCTCGCCGCAAAATGTTCCTAATATCGAGCAAAGTTGTGGGGTGAGATCAGCATTATGCCGCGTTAAGATTCATTATATCGCAAGCTGATCAAGGGAGGTGAACTGATCATGGAGATTTTTCGCCGTCTGAAATCATTTTACAGACCTCATCTGCGCTATCTGGTATTCAGCCTTATTTTGCTCGTTCTGATGATCCTGCTCGGGCTCGCTTATCCGTACCTGCTCCGCCTGATTGTCAACCGGGTGATCGTGAAGAAACACTACGGTGAGTTGGCCGTTTTTGTCGGGGGCATTGTCGTCGCTTCTCTGGCAAAGAGCGTCTGCAATTTCGGCCAGCAGTATCTGGGACAGATCTTCGGCATCCAGTCCGTGTACGGCTTGCGCAACGCCCTGTACAGAAAATTGAACAGACAGCCCTTTTCCTATTACGATCATGTCCACACAGGCGACCTGATGTCCCGCATGACCGCGGATCTGGACGCGTTCCGGCAGTTTCTCGCGTTCGGGTTCAACGCCATTGTCAATTTCGGGTTGCTGCTCGTCTTTGGTCTTGCCCTGATGTTTTCCATGAATGTCATCCTGACGCTCGCGGTCCTTGTGATGATCCCTTTTCTGGCGTTCATCGCCGTACGTTTTGACGGGCTGTTGTGGCCGGCCTACCGGGATGTGCGGCGCAGCCTTGGCAGATTGAATACGGCCGTTCAGGAAAACGTGATGGGCGTACGCACGGTCAAGTCGTTCGCGCGGGAAGAGTTTGAGCAGGGCAAGTTCACATCCGGGAACGATATGTATTTTGATTCGAACATCCGCATCGCGGGATTATGGAAGCGATTTTTTCCTTATATGGAGTTAATAGGAAACCTAGAAGTTGTCGTGGTTCTCGGGGTGGGCGGTTACCTAGTGATTGCCGGCCAGTTGAGTCTGGGGGATCTCGTGGCGTTTTTTAGCATTCTCTGGTACATCATTGCGCCGATGTCACAACTCGGCTACCTTCTGAACAACTGGACGCAGGCGGTCGCGGCCGGTGAACGCCTGCTGGAGATTCTTGAGGCGCCCGATCCGATTGCGAGTCCTGCGGCAGGTTACCGCGCGACGCTGCGCGGCGGCGTCGAGCTTCGCGACGTTTCACTGGATTATGACGGACAACCGGCGCTTCACGGCATCCGTCTCAAGGTGGAGGCGGGCGCCACGGTTGCGCTGCTTGGATTGACCGGCGCAGGCAAAACGACCCTCGTGAACCTGATCCCGCGTTTTTATGACGCGGCGCAGGGCGCCGTCCTGGTGGACGGCGTCGATGTGAGGGAGTGGGATCTGCAGACGCTGCGCGACCAGATCGCCGTCGTGTTTCAGGAGTCGTTTCTGTTTTCCACGACGATCTTCGCCAATATCGCATACGGCAACCCTTCCGCCACGATGCAGGATGTGCGGCGGGCCGCGGTTCTGGCGGATGCGGCGGAATTCATCGAGAGTCTGCCGGATGGTTTCCGGACGCTGGTGGGGGAACGCGGCCTCGGGCTGTCGGGCGGGCAGAAGCAGCGGATCGCCCTGGCGCGGGCCATTCTGGCCGATCCCGCCATACTCATTCTGGACGACGCGACAAGCGCGGTGGATATGGAGACAGAGCACAATATCCAGCAGTCGCTGCGGTCGGTGATGGCCGGGCGTACGACGTTTGTCGTCGCGCACCGCATATCCACGCTCAAGCGCGCCGATCTGATCGTCGTGCTGGACGAGGGGCGGATCGTGCAGCGCGGGACACATACCCAACTACTGGCGGAACCCGGGCTCTACCGCACGATTTACGACATGCAGTTTCGCGATCAGGAGTGGGCCGGAGAACAGGCGCTCGCGCCCGCCGTCGGCATGATGAACGCGTGAACGCGCCGCATTCAGGGAGGGCGGCGCGAAGGCGTCGCGCGAGGGGGTATGGCGGGTGAGTGTCAAGGAAGCACGTGCGGCGGATGATCTGCGCGCTCCGTTTATCTATAGGGACGACGATGCGATCGAACGGCCGTTCCAAATGGCGCAAATGGTCCGCCTGCTGCGGTACATGGGGCGTCATCCCAGACTGGTCTGGGGCGCATTGGCGGCCACATGCGGCGGGATCGCCGTGGCGCTGGCCGCCCCGTACCTGATCGGAATGACGATCGACAAGGCGATCGGCGGCCACCGCCCGAACGGTTTGCTGATTTACGGCGGTGCGCTCGCCGCGCTGTACGGCGTGAACTTTTTCGCCACGAGATTGCGCATCCGGTACACGAACTGGCTGGGCCAAAGCGTGATCCGCGATCTGCGCGAAGAGCTGTTCTCGCATGTTCAGGG
>JAJZZT010000201.1 GCA_021797415.1 Bacillota bacterium | reverse complement strand
GTTCTGTGTATCTTGCCTGCAGAAAGCCAAAACCAATCGCGATCAGCACGGACAATCCACATTCTACTATTTGCGCGCCTGGAATAGTTGGTTTAGGCAAGTTTTGATACGCGACATAAAGAGCGATCACTGGCAAAAAATAAAAACGAAAGCGTGATGGTCGACGAGGTGTGACCTGGCGAATAATGAAATAGATGAGCACTATCAAGGCAATAACAGTCGTGGTGACAGCCTGGCTTTGCAATGTTCATTCCCCCTGCGAATTGGCGTTTCAAGATTGAAGGTTTGGACGAAATTCCAGCCATGCCTACTCCCTGCTTCTTCTATAAATTTCTCTTAATTTTACACTTTAACGGCTATTCTACAATCCCACTATAATTCCGTAACCGACTCAATCTCCGTTTCAGGTTTTCCTTATTCTCACTGCATTCAGTTTCGAGCACGAAATCCATATTATCCATCATTGGCGGCGACATCAGTACATCCATAAAATCAGGCGGCCGCGACTAGTAGCTCTCATCGGCACCGTCAAAACGGGAAGACAAGAACGGTCTCATCCAATATCAATAAAATTATACTAAATGTGCCGGCATCGCGTACGTCTCCTGTTATGCGCCGGCTCTTGCGGATTTTAATCAGTTCGGACACCACCCAGACGAGCACCAGCACGTTGGCGATACTGTGGATGTCGTCGGCGATTGGTTGCATGGGCTTCATCCCTTCCGGGAAAATTTAGTTATTCTTCTGGTCTTCCAGGGCTTTGAAGCGTCGGTGGAGAATCTGGAATGCCTGTTGCAGATGGACCCGGTCCGAAGAAGACAACACAGCGCCGAACAGGTCGTCCAGCACCGCGTCCAGCGGGCGCGTGAGCCGGGGTGTGAGCTGTTGCGCCAACGGTTCGGACGGGTACATGCGTGTCCGCCGCCTGTCCCTGTCATCCGTTTCGCGCCTTAGCCAACCCTGCGCTTCCCAGTGGACCAGGGCTTTGGACACCATGCTCTGCACCAGCCCGAGCCGCGCGGCGATCTCCTGCACCGTGCTGCCGGGCGATTCCACCACGTCGCGCAATACCACCCACTGATACATGGGCGTCCGATCGGCGGTCTGGGGGCCGGCTATCTGAGTTTCCAGCCACCAACGCAGACGGCGTGCCACATAGTACACATCGGCCGTGATCACAAAAGCACCTCCATTGATGCATCTATATAGATATATAATAACCGAAATGTGTTGACAAGGGAAGCTGGGACTACGTCAAAAATAGTCGACATGATTCTTGACAAAAGTCGGCCCCCGGTGTTACAAAGTCTAAAGGAAGCATCAAGGTGTACATGCGAACGGATTGCGCAGCTTGCGCATATCCTGACAACAGAATTCCAAGATCCTCGTTAGGCGAGGCTTCTGTACGAATATACGCCACTGCCCGGAAACGTGGAAACACGCCAATGGGTCAACAGGTATGGCCGGCTTAAGGCTTTACTTAATGTGGCTGGGCGATCCCTATGTCGTGCAGTGCCAAAGCTCAACCAGGGGGATTGCTGTGACGCGGACCATGAGAAGCGTTCGAAGGCCCCCTGGAGTATTGTTCCAGGGGGTTTTGTATTTCCTCGCAAATTCGTCTTTCCTCGCAAAAAGGAGGTGGTAGGTATGGACACAGGTCCTTCTCGACGATTGACGGTTCACCTGACGATTCAACCGCTATGCCCGTGGACTGCGTCCATCTGCCATCTTGCTTTGAGGAGGGAAAGACCATATGGCCAAAAATCTTGCTTACAAAAACCCGGTTGATTACGGCGATTGGGATGCGCAGATCCGCGAACGCGACCAGCGGCGCGTCGAGACGTTGCACGCGAAAAGGGGGCTGCTGGCAAAAGCGCTGTTGGGTCTCGTGCTGATCGGCCCGGGTGTCTTGACCCTGATTGCGGACAATGACGCAGGAGGGGTCATCACCTATGCGCAGACCGGCGCGACCTACGGCATCGGTTTTTTCATCCCCGCCTTGATTGTGGCGGGGATCATCGCGTACATCGTACAGGAAATGACGGTACGGCTCGGGGCGGTGACGGGGCGGGGTCACGCGGAGATGATCTGGGGTCGCTACGGTCCGTTTTGGGGCTGGTTCTCGCTGGTTGATCTAGTGCTGGCCAATGTGCTCACACTGGTGACGGAGTTCATCGGCGTCACGGTGGGCATGTCCATCTTCGGAGTGCCGCATGGATGGAGCGTCCTGTTGGCGCTTCTCCTAGACGCCGCCGTGTTGCTGTTTTTCCGCTACTACAGTTGGGAGCGCATCTCGCTTTGGATCGCGGTGGGCAACCTGGTTTTTGTGCCGATCGCGCTGATGGCGCACCCGCACTGGTCCGCCGTGACGGATGCGCTGGCGACATGGCGGATTCCCGGCGGATTTACCCCGGTGTTTCTGTTCATCGTCCTGGCCAATTTCGGCACGACAATCGCGCCCTGGATGCTCTTTTTTCAGCAGTCGTCCGTGGTCGACAAGGGCCTGACCGTTTCGGACATCCGGCACGGGCGGTGGGATACGGGCATCGGCGCGGCGGCGATGGTGCTGGTTTCGCTGTCTATCGTCATTCTGACAGGCACGGTGATGCATGGCGCGCCGGGGGACGGAAGTCTGACCATCACGCAGATCCTGGCCATGCTGGGCGCACGCCTGGGGCCTGTCGGCGAGAGGCTGTTTGGCCTGGGACTGGTGGAGGCGGGGGCGATCGCTGCGATCGCTCTGACCGCGAGCACATCCTGGGCGATGGGGGAAGCGTTCGGATGGCCGAAGAGTATCAATATGCCGTTTTACCGGGCGTGGAAGTTCTATTTGCCCGGCCTGCTGAGCGCCGTCCTGGCCGGGATGGTGGTGCTCATTCCGCATGCGCCGCTCGGGTTCATGAACCTGCTCGTGCAGGTGATTGCGTCGATCTTCATGCCGGCGGCCCTGCTGTTTCTGCTTCTGCTGCTGAATGATCGGGGCATCATGGGGGAGCATGTCAACCGGCGTTCGCAAAATATCGCCGCCTATGCGATTGTGGGACTCCTGGTAGGGTTAAACGGGATATTCGGGTTGACCGTCGTCTTTCCGCATTGGCTATGAGAGGTTGTTCAAAAAGAGGGCAGAACTCCCCGGCGCAGTGCCGCGTCATCGCCAGAAATGCTCCCTCACGTACCTAAAGACGTACGCTCGGTCCGCATTTCTGGCTGCTTCCTTGCACTGCGTGGGTCTTACCAACCCTCTTTTTGAACTAGAATGAGAGGTTGTTCAAAAAGAGGGCAGAACTCCCCGGCGCAGTGCCGCGTCATCCATCCATTTTACAGTCAAGGGGGGACTTCCGATGTCGCGTATCGCGATGAAGCAAGCAACGCACGGGCGGATTGAACGGCGCAGAGTGACGCCGCTTGAACGGGCGACCGTCAAGGGATCTGTTCAGGTCGTCTTTTGGGGGCTGCGACTGTATATTGCCGTGATGCTCATTCTGGTGATCGTGGGGTTTGCCAGAGGGACGATTGGCTAAGGGACATGTGATAGAGTCGCCTGCGCAGGCGCCATAGTTCCACATAGACGCAGGAGGTCAATTCCATGAGGGACCTCCTCGTATGACGATTGTCCGTTCTCGTCCTGTCTGCAGGAGCCGCCTCATTCCTGGGAATTGCCGAGCACGGTGCCTGCCTCTGTGCGCGCAGAGCCGCGAGAACACCTGAAGGGGTACTTTGCCGCGGTCACGGCCAGGGATCGGCAGATCGGCCGCATTCTGGACGCCGTGGAGGCGTACGGACTGCGCGCAGATCCCCCGTCCCACACGCGAACGGGGGATCTGCGCGCCGGGAATAGAAGATTCCCTTTATTCTCTCATGTAGTGCTGTTCCCGTAGACACTGCCTGTCACGGTGGAGCCTCCCGGCGGCGTCGGCGGTTGGATTCCCACTGTGTACGATCCGCCTGCGGCGGAGAACAACCATGCCCCCTGTCCGGGCTGCAGAGTGACAGTACCTGTGAACGCCTGGCTGTACTGGCCTGTCGCGGGGTTGTAGGTATAGGCCGCATCGCCTTTCTGGAGCGTGACAGACAGAGGTGCGCCATAGGGATTGCCGATCATCCCCCATGAATTCGCGGCCACCGTGATCGTCTTGCTCGCCGCGGAGGGTGAACGCATCGCCACAGCAACGTCCCTTTGCATGTACACCCAGATGCCGTCAGCTTTGCGGTTGGCAGAAGACTGGTAGCCCTGTCCGTTCCAGTAATCGCTGTACACTTGCTGTCCGCGCGATTCGAGCGTGTCAAGCACACTCTGGTCCACCAGATTCCAACCGGGTGACAATGTGACTGTGGTCCGGCCTGTTTGCCCCAACAGCGGGGGAAGGGTGGGGAACCGGCTGTGATGACCGTGGCTCCATCCGTAACCCCCACTGCCCCACACCCCACCGTTTCCGCCATCATCCGCAAACGCGGCGGCGGAGGTGAAGCCAATCAGACCCACCGTGGTCGCGATTGACGCGGCGATCAATCGGATGCTTGCTTTCATCGTCGTTTCCTCCCGAGTATTTTTAGAGGTTGTTCAAAAAGAGGTTTGAACAGATTCTTTTGGAG